>JADLCO010000226.1 GCA_020847115.1 Pseudomonadales bacterium
CCCGAGCGCGAGCGCATCTCGCTGGGAATCAAGCAGCTCGCCGATGATCCCTTCTCCAGTTATGTGGCCCGCAACGATAAAGGTAGTGTGGTCAAGGGCGTGGTGCGCGAAGTCGATGCCAAGGGCGCGGTGATTGATCTGGGCGATGACATCGAGGCGCAGCTGAAGGCGTCGGAAATTTCTCGCGATCGTGTCGAGGATGCACGCAATGCGCTCAAGGTCGGCGATGAAGTCGAGGCGCAGATCATCAATATCGATCGCAAGAACCGCATCATCAATCTGTCCATCAAGGCGAGGGAGAGCAGCGAAGAGCGGGCGTCCATCAAGGCCCACAAACGCCAGGAAGCCGAGGCGATGCCGAGCGCCACCATCGGCGACCTGATCCGGGCACAAATGGACAGCGCGGATCGCTGAGGTGGATGACGAGCGGCAGGAGCCCTGAGGAAGCCACGGTGACCAAGTCCGAACTGATCGAGCGCATCGCTGCCCGTCAAGAGCAGCTATCCCCGAAGGACGTGGAGATGGCGGTCAAGATGATCATGGAGGAGATGGCGCGGGCCTTGATCAACAACCGGCGCATCGAGATCCGCGGCTTCGGCAGCTTTTGCCTGCACTACCGCGCCCCACGGACGGGGCGCAATCCCAAAACCGGCGGCGCAGTCGAGCTGCCCGGAAAGTGGGTGCCGCATTTCAAGCCCGGCAAGGAACTGCGGGAGCGCGTGAATGCCGCTCTGGGGGGGTGATCGGAATGCGGTTGCTGCGTTTTGTGGGTTGGCTGGTCGCGCTGCCGGTAGTTGCCCTGATGGGCATTTGGTTGGTTCAGGACAACAGCACGCCGGTGCCCTTGGCGCTGCTGGGCTTTCCGGTCGGTAGCCTGCCGCTGGGTATCTGGCTGCTGTTGGCGTTTCTCGTGGGCGTGCTGGTGGCCATGTTGGCGAGCTATCCGGTTCTGGTTCGTTTGCGGCTGCGCGAGCGCTGGCGGCAGCGAGTGCCCACGGGCGATGCGCGGCCCCGAGACTCGGGGGCGGCCCGTCATCCGTGACCGGCGTTGGAGATCCAAGGATCATCGTCGCACTGGATCATCCGGATGGTGCCACGGCATTGGCTCTGGCGCGGCGCCTGGCGCCCGACCTGTGCCGCGTGAAGATCGGCAAGGAGCTGTTTACCGCCGCGGGCCCGTCCTTGGTCGAGGCGCTGGTCGGGGCGAGGTTCGATGTTTTTCTGGATCTGAAATTTCACGACATCCCCAGTACCGTCGCCAGAGCGGTAGTCGCCGCCGCCAATCTGGGTGTGTGGATGGTCAATGTGCACGCTGCGGGTGGTTCGCAAATGATGCGCGCCGCGCGCGAGGCGCTGCCCGCGGACGGGCCCTTGCTGATTGCCGTCACCGTGTTGACCAGCCAGTGCCAAGGGGATTTGGATGAAATCGGTATCGTCCGTCCGCTCCCCGATCAGGTGCTGCATCTGGCGGCTTTGGCCCGGGATTGTGCGCTGGATGGCGTGGTGTGTGCCGCGGCGGAGGCAGCGGCCATCCACCGCCGCTTGGGGGACCATTTTCTGTGTGTAACTCCTGGCATTCGCGTTTCGGCCGCTCCGGGGGACGATCAACGGCGGATCATGACTCCGGAAGGGGCTCTGCAGGCGGGTAGCGATTATCTGGTGATCGGGCGACCCATCACCCGGGCCGACGACCCCGCAGCGGCGTTGCTTGCCATCGCGCGACGGATCGCCGATCATGGAAATGGCGCGAAGTGATCGCGTCGCATCTCGTTCGACATGGAGCACGAAAGTGCAAGGAGTTGAGTGATGAAACACCCTCAATGGCTGACCAAGGCCATCGCAAGTGCCGTGTTGGTGTTGGGTATCGCCGCACCGATAGTCCCGTCGTGGGCCGCCGAAGATGCGGCCAAGCCGCTTGCTGCCGCCACTGCCCCACAGGAGGCGACGGTGAATGTCAACACCGCGAGCGCCGCCGAGTTGGCGGAGGCATTGGTGGGCGTGGGGGCCGCCAAGGCCCAGGCCATCGTGGCTTACCGCGAGGCCAACGGTCCCTTTACCGACAAGGCGCAACTGCTGGAAGTGAAGGGGATCGGTCCGGCAATTCTCGACAAGAACGCGAGCAGAATCGGGCTTTAGTCGCCCGCCCGGCAGGCGTTCTGCAAAGCTAAATAAAGCCCCGGACAGCTACCGCCGTCCGGGGCTTTTCAAATTGGCTCCGCCTGCTGGGCTCGAACCAGCGACCCAATGATTAACAGTCATTTGCTCTACCGACTGAGCTAAGGCGGAACGGTAGGGTGCGCAATCATAAGAGCGCATCCGGGCATCGTCAACACGTCTCCAGGTACAGCCCCAATTGACCGGTGGCCGGGATTTCCGGCAGGGCCGGGATGCCAGGGTTCCCTGGCTTTCGACCCGAGCGCTGCGATGGGGCTTGCACAGCGGTCATCGCGTGGCGGTGGGAGCGCCGTTGGTATTGCTAGACTGGGCACCCTTATTCTTCCTAAACGGAACGGCGGCATGACAGATGCTTCGGTGGAGCGCGCGCGGCAGGCAGTGACCCGGCTCGACATCACCGAGACTGCTGCGGGACAGCGGATAGACAATTTTCTGATGACCCTGCTCAAAGGTGTGCCGCGGTCGCGCATCTATCGCCTGGTGCGCAAGGGCGAGGTGCGGGTCAATGACAAGCGCGTGCGGCCCGAGTACCGGCTGTGTGCCGGGGATAGGCTGCGGCTGCCACCGGTGCGTGCCGCCGCCCAGCCGGCGCAGCCCCGGGTCTCCCAAGCGTTGCGCGACGACCTGGCGGGGCGGGTGCTGGCTAGCGGTGTGGGCTGGATGGTGCTAGACAAACCCTCGGGAATCGCCGTCCACGGCGGCAGCGGCTTGGCTCTGGGCATCATCGAGGCGGTGCGCCTGATCTGGCCGGGTGGCCGCCTCGATCTCGTCCACCGCCTCGATCGGGATACCTCTGGCTGCTTGCTGATTGCCTCCAGCCGGGGGGCGCTTGTGGCCCTGCAGGCGCAGCTCCGGGCGGGCGGCATGGACAAAAGATACCTGGTGTTGGTGAAGGGCCGCTGGCCCCGCGAATTGCGCGAAGTGAACGCCCCGCTGCGCAAGAATGCGCTCAGCTCCGGGGAGCGCGTGGTGCGGGCCGACGTTGCAGGCAAGGCGGCCATCACGCA
>JADLCO010000227.1 GCA_020847115.1 Pseudomonadales bacterium
CGGCCCTTGCGGAGGAAAATTGATGCGCGGCCGACCGAGGATGCCGCGCACGAGCAAGCGCCCCGCACAGCATGGGGTGGCGCACGAATCGCGACCTCGCAGCCGTCATCCCAACCACTTGGAGAAAGAACCCTCGGTATTGCAGAAACACTTGGCTCAAGGCGACGCAGCGCAACACGATCTCTCCTGCTCGGCGCTGACCGGCGCCCACGAGCCATGGGTGTACCACCATCACCAGGATGCGGCGGCGGACGGCATCTGGCACCGGCGGCACCCTGAAGCCGCGCGCGGCGCCAGCCTCGCACCCCCTCCCCGTTTTTGCGAGATTCCCGGCGGCGCCGGCCGGCCCCGCCGGCTCGCCCGGCCCATCGATGAGCCAGATCCCGTCCCGCGTCAATCCGCGCGCGCCCGAATTCGCCGCCAACGCAGCCCACTATCAGGGCCTGCTCGAGGTGCTGCGCGGCCGCCTGCGCGAGGCGGCGACCGGCATCCGCGAGGCGCACATCGCCCGCCACCGCAGCCGCGGCAAGCTGCTCGCGCGCGAGCGCATCGACCGCCTGATCGACCCGCACGCGCCCTTTCTCGAACTCTCGCCGCTCGCCGCCTGGGGCCTGTACGGCAACGAGGTGCCGAGCGCGGGCGTGGTCACCGGCATCGGCCCCATTCACGGCGTGGCCTGCATGATCATCGCCAACGACGCCACGGTGAAGGGCGGCTCCTTTTTCCACGAGACGGTGCGCAAGCACGTGCGCGCCCAGGAGATCGCCGAGCAGAACCGCCTGCCCTGCATCTATCTGGTGGACTGCGGCGGCGCCTATCTGCCCGAGCAGGATCGGGTGTTTCCCGACAAGGACCACTTCGGCAACACCTTCTACCGCCAGTGCCGGATGTCGCAGCAGGGCCTGCCCCAGCTCGCCGCGGTGTTCGGCGGCTGCACGGCAGGCGGCGCCTACATTCCAGCGCTCGCCGACGAGGTGGTGATGGTGCGCGGCAATGCGCGCATCCATCTGGGCGGACCGTCGATCGTCAAGGTGGCGATCGACGAGACCGTGGACGGCGAGACGCTGGGCGGCGCCGAGATGCACAGCCGCGTCTCCGGCGTGAACGACTATCTGGTGGACGACGAACCGGCCGCGCTGCTGCGCCTGCGCGAAATCGTCGCCAAGCTCAACTGGCCGCGCCAGAATCACGCCGACCTCCGCCCGGTGCGGCCGCCGGCCTACGACCCGGCCGAAATCGGCGGCGTGATCAGCGCCGATCCGAAAATTCCCTACGACGTGCGCGAGATCATCGCCCGCCTGGTGGACGGCAGCGATTTCCAGGAGTTCAAGCCGCTCTACGGCGACACGCTCGTGTGCGGCACCGCCCACCTGCACGGCCACCCGGTGGGCATTCTCGGCAACAACGGCGCGCTGTTTTCCGAATCTGCGCTCAAGGGCGCGCACTTCATCGAGCTGTGCAATCAGCGCAACACGCCGCTGTTGTTCCTGCACAACATCACCGGCTACATGGTGGGCACCGACGCCGAGCGCGGCGGCATCGCCAAGCACAGCGCCAAGATGGTCTATGCGCAGGCCAATTCGCGGGTGCCCAAGTTCTCGGTGATCGTCGGCGGCTCCTACGGCGCCGGCAACTACGGCATGGCCGGGCGCGGCTTCGCGCCGCACTTCCTGTTCGCCTGGCCGACCGCGCGCTGCGCCACCATGAGCGCCGACATCGCCAGCAACGTGATGCAGGAGCTGCGCCGCGCCAGCATCAAGCAGGACGACGCCCGCCTCGCCGCCGATCTGCACCGCATCGACACCGAGGTGCGCGCCCAGTACGGCGAACAGAGCGATCCCTACTACGCCACCGCGCGCCTCTGGGACGACGGCATCATCGAGCCGGCCCAGACCCGCGACGTGCTGGGCCTGTGCCTGGCGCTGGCCGCACAGCTGCCACCCGCGACCGGCCCGGCGCCGGTCTACCGGATGTAAGGGCCGACGCCATGTTCGAATCCGTTCTGATCGCCAACCGCGGCGAAATCGCGGTCCGCATCATCCGCACCTGCCGGCGCCTCGGCATCCGCGCCATCGCGGTCTATTCCGCGGCCGACCGCGATGCGCTGCACGTGCGCCTGGCCGATGCCGCCTATGCCATCGGCCCGGCCGAGAGCGCGCGCTCCTATCTCGATGCCGGCGCCATCGTCGCCGCCGCGCGCCGCGCGGGCGCCGAGGCCATCCACCCCGGGTACGGTTTTCTGTCCGAGAGCGAAGCCCTGATCGCGGCCTGCGAAGACGCCGGCATTGCCTTCGTGGGTCCGCACCGCGAAGCCATCCGCGCCATGGGCTCGAAGATCGCCGCCAAGGCCATCGCGGTAGCGGCTGGCGTGCCGGTGGTGCCCGGCTATCACGAGGAAGACCAAAGCGACGCGGCACTGATCGCGGCGGCGGAGCGCATCGGCTTTCCGCTGCTGATCAAGGCCAGTGCCGGCGGCGGTGGGCGCGGCATGCGCGCCGTCACCCGGAGCGAGGAATTTCCCGCGGCGCTCGCGCTCGCCCGCGCCGAGGCCTTGGCCGGCTTCGGGGACGACCGGATATTGCTCGAAAAGCTGGTCGCTGCACCGCGCCATATCGAGGTGCAGCTCGCCGGCGACCGCCGCGGCAATCTGGTGCATCTGTTCGAGCGCGAGTGCTCGATCCAGCGCAATCACCAGAAGGTGATCGAGGAAGCGCCCGCCGCATTTCTGTCCGCCGCACAGCGCGCCGCCCTGCACCGGCACGCACTCGCCCTCGGCCGCGCGATCGGCTACGACTCGCTGGGCACGGTGGAGTTTCTGCTCGACGACGACAGCGGCGAGCTGTATTTCCTGGAGATGAACACCCGCCTACAGGTCGAGCATCCGGTGACCGAGTACGTCACCGGGCTCGACCTGGTGGAATGGCAACTGCGCAGCGCCGCCGGTGAACCCCTGCCGCTCGCACAGGAACAGATCCAGTGCACGGGCTGGGCGATCGAGGCGCGCATCAACGCGGAGGACCCGGCGCAGAACTATCTGCCGGGCACCGGAGCGATCGAACACTACGCCGCACCGACCGGCCCCGAGCTGCGCATCGACAGCGGCGTGGCGGCGGGCTCGGTGATTACGCCCCATTACGACTCGCTGCTCGCCAAGGCGATTACCGGTGGCACGGATCGGGAGCAGGCGCGGCGCCGGTTGCTCGGGGCGCTCGAAGACTTCACGATCGTCGGCCCGGTCACCAATCTGGGGCTCTTGCGCGACATAATGCGTCTGCCGGAATTCACCGCCGCGCCGCTCACCACCGGCTTTCTCGCGCGCCACTTTCCCGGCGGCTGGCAGGCGCCCGCGGTGCCTGCGGACGTGCCCATGCTGGCGGCGCTGGCACTGGCGGTGCTGGGTGAAGCCGAATACGACACAGCGTCACCCTGGCAGACGCTGGGCGCCTTCCGCTTACTGGAAACCGCCGATCTGCCGGGTATCGCCTACCATCGCCTCGCCACCGCCGACGGCGAATGCCACGAAATCCAGATCGCCGGGCGCGCCGGCCGCTACCGGGTCGGTTGCGGCGAACGGCACTTCACCGCCGCCGCGCAGCGCCTCGATGGCGACACCCTGGCCGTGGAAATCGACGGCTGCCGCGAGCACCTTGCGCTGCGGCGCAGCGGCGAGCGGCTGGTGCTGCGCCGCGGCACCGGCGTCCACGAATTGCGCATTCCAAATCCCCACAGCGCCGCAGCCGCAGCCGGCAGCGGCGATCACCGCATCACCGCCACCTTGCCCGGCCGTGTCGCCGAGATCCGCTGCGCGCCCGGCGATCGGGTCGGCGTTGGCGACGTGCTGGTGGTGCTGGATTCGATGAAACTGCTGCAGTCCCTGACCGCCGCCTGCGACGGCGTGGTGCGCGAGCTGTTCTGCGCGCCCGACGACAGCGTCGAGGGCGGCGCCTTGCTGGTCGAGCTGGAACCATCGCCAGCCACCGGCTCCCCTGCCAACAGCCCTGCTGACAGCCCCACCACCAACTCCTGAACGAGGCTCCGCGTGACCATCAACCAACTGTATTTTTCCGATGAACAGAACATGCTGCGCGAACAGATCCGCCGTTTCGTGGAGCAGGAAGTGGTACCCCACGGCGAAGCCTGGGAGCACGCCGGCCAGGTGCCGCGCGAGGTGCTGCGCAAGATGGGCGAGCTGGGTTTTCTCGGCATCCGCTATCCGGAGGAATACGGCGGCAGCAACATGAATACGCTGGGCAGCGTGATCCTCGCCGAAGAACTCGGTCGCTCCAGCTTCGGCGGCTTCGCGGTGACCGTCACCGTGCATACCGACATGGCTTCGCCGCATCTGGCCAACTTCGGCAACAAGGCGCAGAAGGACAAATATTTCGCCGACCTCATCGCCGGCCGCAAGATCTGCGCGGTGGGCGTCACCGAACCCGATGCGGGTTCCGATGTCGCGGGGATCCGCACCACCGCGGTCGCCGACGGTGATCACTATGTGCTGAATGGCACCAAGAGGTTCATCACCAACGGCGTGCTCGGCGATGTCTACTTCGTCGCCGCCAAGACCGACACCAGCGTCAAGGGTTCGCGCGGCATCACCATGTTCATCGTCGAGAAGGGCACGCCGGGATTCAGCGTCGGCCGCGCCCTCGACAAACAGGGCTGGCGCTGCTCGGATACCGCCGAACTGATCTTCGACAACTGCCGCGTGCCGCGCGAGAACATCCTCGGTGAGCTGAACAAGGGCTTCTATTCGATCATGCGCAACTTCCAGAACGAGCGCA
>JADLCO010000228.1 GCA_020847115.1 Pseudomonadales bacterium
CGCTGCTGGCAGCGAGCCGGAACGCCAGCGCGGCATCGGCCACCGCCACCAGCTCCAGATTGTCGGCGACGTTGCCCGCCACCCCTCCGAGCGCCAGCGCCCGGCATACCTGCGGCCAGTTGCCGGGCTGGAACTCCGCCAGGCCGATTTTCGCCCCGCCGCCCGGCGGAGCGGCGGCTTCGGGCAGGGCCACCGGGTCCGGCGCGCCCCGGGGCGCCGGCTCAGCCCGCGGTTCCGGCTTTTTTGTCGGCGGCACCTCCCGCGCCGCATGGCCCGCCGCCGGCTCGCCCCGCGCATCGGCCACCGAGGGCACCGGCTGGAAGGCGAGCTGGCGCAGCAGGATCATCTCGAAGCCGATGCGCGGATCGCCGCTGTAGGGCAGATCGCGGCGGCCGAGCAGGCAGATCTGGTAGTAGAGCTGCACCGCCTCGCGCTCCAGCGCCGCCGCCAGCGCGCGGACGGCCGCGCCATCGGGGCTGCGCGCGTCCAGCGCCTCGGGCACCGTCTGTGCCACCGCCACCTGGTGCCACAGCGCGATCATCTCGGCCAGCGCCGCGCCATAATCGGGCGCCAGCTCGGCAAAGCTTGTCACCAGCTCCAGCACCCGCGGTCCGTCGCCCGCCGCGATCGCCTCGCAGATGGCCAGCACCCGCGCGCGGTCGATGGTGCCGAGCATGGCATCGACCTCGGCCGCCAGCACCTGCCCGCCACCCTGTGCCACCGCCTGATCGGTGAGGCTCAGGGCATCGCGCATGCTACCGTCGGCGGCCCGCGCCAGTGCCCAAAGGCCGGCCTCCTCGAAGGGAAGATTCTCGGCGCGCAACACCGTCGCCAGATGGTCGGCGATGCGCTCCGGCGCCAGGTTCTTGAGGTTGAACTGCAGGCAGCGCGACAGCACCGTCACCGGCAGCTTCTGCGGATCCGTGGTGGCGAGCAGGAACTTGACATGGGGCGGAGGTTCTTCGAGCGTCTTCAGCAGGGCATTAAAACTATGCCCGGAGAGCATGTGCACCTCGTCGATCAGGTACACCTTGTAACGTCCCCGGGTGGGCAGGTACTGGACGTTGTCGAGCAGATCGCGGGTGTCCTCGACCTTGGTGCGCGAAGCGGCGTCCACTTCGATCAGATCGACGAAGCGGCCCTCGGTCACTTCGACGCAGGCGCTGCAGGTGCCGCAGGGCGTGGCGCTCACCCCGGTCTCGCAGTTGAGGCATTTGGCGAGGATGCGGGCGATGGTGGTCTTGCCCACGCCGCGGGTGCCGGTGAACAGGTAGGCATGATGCAGCCGACCCTGATCGAGGGCGTTGATCAGCGCCTTGAGGACGTGCTCCTGCCCCACCATCTCGGCGAAGACGCGGGGCCGCCACTTGCGGGCCAGCACCTGATAGCTCATCGGGGATTGCGCCTGGAAAGCGGCGTCGCTGCGACCGGCGGTCATTATAGGCCGGCGCGGGCCGGGGCGAGAAAGCCCGCCGCGGCGCGGAGGGATCGGAAGGTACCGCTGGAGACGGACCCCTGCCAGCCGACCCCCGGCACGCGAAGTCGCCGCTACCGTTGCTCCCTTCCGGGCCTGGCGGGGTTCACGGGTGTTCGCTGCGGGGAACCGGCAGGGGCCGCCATTGCGGGCGGCGATTATCCGGGTTGGTTTGAATCTGCGCAACCACGCCACCGCCAGGATGGCGCCCCCACTGCCCGATCGCCCGCGACTTCGGGCAGCCTGGAGACGAAGCTGCGATCGATCTTGATCCGGTCCACTGGCTGTTCGCGCACATTGGTCAGCGACGCGTGGCCGGTGCCGAAATCGTGGATGGCAAAGCGCACGCCCAATGCCCGGCACGCCAGCATGGTCGAATGCGCCCGTGCGAGATCCTCCATGGCCGCGGTTTCGGTGATCTCCAGCACCAGCCGCGCGCGATCGAACCCCGCTTGCTCACCGCACGGCGGCACGGGCGGCCCAACCAGGCTCCGGCCTCGCTTTTGCCTACTCCGGCGCTCGGGTACCATCCGCGCCACAGCTCCGGAGCCCGGCCCATGAACGCCCGTCACCTCGCCGCCCTGCTATGTGCCCTGATCGCCGCGCTCGGCCTCGCCGGCTGCGGCGGCGGCGAGACCCGGGTAGAGACCGGCAACCGCGAGCAGGTGCTGCACTGGGGCAACGGCACCGAGCCCCAGGAGCTCGATCCCCATATCGTCACCGGAATGCCGGAGCACTACATCCTCATCGCCCTGCTGGAGGGCCTGGTGCTCAAGGACCCGGCCACCCTGGAGCCGATCCCCGGTGTGGCCGAACGCTGGGAGATGAGCGCCGACGGCCTGGTCTACACCTTTCACCTGCGCGCCGATGCGCGCTGGTCGAACGGCGATCCGGTGACCGCTAGCGATTTCGCCTGGTCCTGGCAGCGCGCGCTGACGCCGAGCCTGGGCAACAGCTACGCCTACATGTATTTCGCGATCCGCAACGCCGAGGCCTTCGCCACCGGCAAGCTGGCGGACTTCGGCCAGGTCGGGGTCGAAGTGCTGGACGAGCGCACCCTGCGGGTGACGCTGGACCATCCCACCCCCTACTTCCTGCAATTGCTCGACCACTACAGCATGTTCCCGGTGCACCGGCCGACGCTGGAGCAGTACGGGGATCCCTACCAGCGCGGCAGCACCTGGACCCGCGCCGGCCACTTCGTCGGCAACGGCCCCTTCGCGCTCGACCAGTGGGAGCTGAACAAGGTGGTGGTGGTGAGCAAGAGCCCCACCTACTGGGACGCCGCTCGGGTGAAGCTCAATGCCATCCACTACTACCCAGTGGAGAACGTCTCCACCGAGGAGCGCATGTTCCGCGCCGGACAGCTGCATATCACCGCATCCATCCCGCCGGACAAGATCGCGGTGTACCGCAAGGAGGCGCCGCAGTTGCTGCACGTCGAACCCTATCTGGGCAACTACTTCTATCGCCTCAACACCCAGGTGCCGCAGCTCGCCGATCCGCGGGTGCGCCGTGCGCTCGCCATGAGCATCGACCGCGAGCAGATCGTCGAGCACGTCACCCAGGGCGGGCAGCAGCCGGCCTACACCTTCACCCCGCCGGACACGCTGGGCTACACCGCACCGCCCGGTTTCGCCTATGATCCCGAGGGCGCACGCCAGCTGCTGGCGGAAGCGGGTTACCCCAACGGCCAGGGCTTTCCGCCCACCGAGCTGCTCTACAACACCAGCGAGGGCCACCGCAAGCTCGCCGTCGCCATCCAGCAGATGTGGAAGCGCGAGCTCAATATCGAAATCACCCTCAACAATCAGGACTGGAAGGTCTACCTGGACAACGTCGACAACGGCCACTACCAGATCGCGCGCGCTGGCTGGATCGGGGATTATGTGGACCCCAACAGCTTTCTCGACATGTGGGTGACCGACGGCGGCAACAACCGCACCGGCTGGGGCGACCCTCGCTACGATGCCCTGGTGCTCCAGTGCGCGCCCGCGGCCCTCGAGCGCGAAGCGCGCTACCGCTGTTTCCGCGACGCCGAAGCCCTGCTGCTGGAGGCGATGCCGGTGATCCCGATCTTCTTCTCTACCCGCAACTACCTGCGGCAGCCCGGCGTGCGCGGCCTGCCCGCCAACCTGCTGGGTTACCCGCTGTTCAAGCAGGTCTACTTGCAGGTCGGCGACGTGCAGTCGGACGACTGACACCCGATGCTGCGCTTCATCCTCCACCGGCTGCTGCAGGCCATCCCGGTGCTGCTGGTGGTGGTCACCGCCACCTTTTTTTTAATTCGGCTGGCGCCCGGCGGCCCGTTCAGCGCCGACAAGGCGGTGGCGCCGGAGGTACTGCATGCGCTGGAGGCACGCTACCGGCTCGACCAGCCGCTGAGCGCACAGTACCTGAGCTACCTGGGCGATCTGCTGCGCGGCGATTTCGGCCCCTCGTTCCGCTACCCCGGGCGCAGTGTGGACGAGATGATCTTCACCGGCCTGCCCGCCACCGCAGAGCTGGGCCTCTATGCGCTGCTGATCTCGCTGCTGCTGGGCACCGCGGCCGGGGTGATCGCCGCGCTGCGGCCCAACAGCGCCCAGGACTATGTGCCCATGTCGGCGGCCATGATCGGCATCTGCCTGCCCTCCTTCCTGCTCGGCCCGCTGCTGATCCTGGTGTTCGGCATCTGGCTCGACTGGCTGCCGGTGTCGGGCTGGGGCAATGTGCCGGGCGACAAGCTGCTGCCCGCGCTGACGCTCGCCGCAGGCTACACCGCCTATGTGGCGCGGCTGTCGCGCGGCGGCATGCTGGAGGTGCTGGCCCAGGACTACATCCGCACCGCACGCGCCAAGGGCCTGCCGGAATGGCTCGTGGTATGCAAACACGGGCTGCGCGGCGGGCTGATCCCGGTGGTGGCCTTCGCCGGACCGGCCTTCGCCGGGCTGCTGTCGGGCTCGTTCGTGGTCGAGACCATCTTTCAGATCCCGGGCCTCGGCCGCTTCTACGTGCAGGCCGCGTTCAACCGCGACTACACCATGATCATGGGCACCACCATCTTCTTCGCAGTGCTGATCGTGGCATTCAATCTGCTCGCCGACATCGCCGCGGTGTGGCTGAATCCGCGCCTGCGCCAGCAGTACCGGAAGCCCGCAGCGTGACCGGCGATCCGCTCGCCCAAGCCGAGCGCGGCGTCTCGCTGTGGCGGGACGCCTGGCTGCGGCTGCGTCGCAACCGCCTGGCGGTGGCCGGCGGACTGATGCTGATCCTGCTCTGCGCGCTGGCGCTGCTCACCCCCTGGATTGCGCCCTACGACTACAAGGCCCAGGATCTGGCGCTGGGCGCGGCGCCGCCCTCGGCGGCGCACTGGCTGGGCACCGACACGCTGGGGCGTGACCTGCTCACCCATGTGCTCTGGGGCGGACGCATCTCGTTCGCCGTGGGCTTCGTGGCCACTGCGGTGGCACTCGCGATCGGCGTGCTCTACGGCACCGTCGCGGGCTATGTGGGCGGACGCGTCGATGCGGTGATGATGCGCCTGGTAGACATCCTCTACGCGTTGCCCTTCATGATCTTCATCATCCTGCTGATGGTGATCTTCGGCCGCAATCTGGTGCTGCTGTTCCTGGCCATCGGCGCGGTCGAATGGTTGACCATGGCGCGCATCGTGCGCGGCCAGGTGCAGGCGCTGAAACAGCAGGAGTTCATCGAGGCGGCGGTGTCGCTTGGCCTGTCGCGCTGGACCATCATCCGCCGCCATCTGATTCCCAACACGCTGGGCCCGGTGATCGTCTATACCACCCTGACCATTCCCAGCGTGATGCTGCTGGAAGCCTTCCTGAGCTTTCTCGGCCTCGGCATCCAGCCGCCGGCGAGCTCCTGGGGATTGCTGATCTCCTATGGCGCCGAGACCATGGAGGAGTACCCCTGGCTGCTGATCTTCCCCGGCCTGGCGCTGTCGCTCACGCTGTTTTCCCTCAACTTCCTCGGCGACGGGCTGCGCGACGCCCTGGACCCGCGGATCGCCAAGGACTAGCCGGTGGCGCTGCTCGAGGTCGAGGATCTATCGGTCTGGTTCCACACCCGCAACGGCGTGGTGCGCGCCGTCGAGCAAGTGAGTTTTTCGGTCGATGCCGGGGAGACGCTGGCCATCGTCGGCGAATCGGGCTCCGGCAAGTCGGTGTGCTGCTACAGCCTGCTCGGGCTGGTGCCGATGCCCCCCGGGCGCATCGAATCGGGCCGCGCGCGCTTCGCCGGCCGCGACCTGCTGCGGCTCGCGCCGCGCCAGCTGCGCGCGGTGCGCGGCAACCAGATCGCCACCATCTGTCAGGACCCCATGACCTGCCTCAACCCCTTCCTCAGCCTGGGGGAACAGCTCATGGAACCCCTGCTCCAGCATCGCAAGGTCAGCCGCCGGGCGGCCCGGGCCCAGGCCCTGGAACTGCTGGAGGAAGTCGGCATCGCCGACGCCGGGCGCCGCTTCGGCGCCTACCCCCACGAATTCTCCGGCGGCATGCGCCAGCGGGTGATGATCGCCATGGCGCTGATCGCCGAGCCGAAGCTGCTGATCGCCGACGAACCCACCACCGCGCTCGACGTCACCATCCAGGCGCAGATCCTGCGCCTCATCGCCGAGATCCAGGCGCGGCGCAACCTGGGCGTGATCTTCGTCAGCCACGACCTGGCCGTGGTCGCGGACATCGCCGACCACATCCTGGTGATGCAGGACGGCCGCGTGGTGGAGCGCGGCGCACCCCGGACCCTGTTCCGCGACCCGCAGCACCCCTACACCCGCAAGCTGCTGGCGGCGAGCCGCCGCGGCCGCAAGGCCGCCCCGCCCCCACCGCAGCGCGAGCCCGTCATCGGGATCGAAGGCCTGCGCACCTGGTTCAGCGCTCCGGGTGGACGCACGGTGAAAGCAGTGGACGATGTATCGCTCACCCTGTACCGCAACGAGATCCTCGGCGTGGTGGGTGAATCTGGCTCCGGCAAATCGACGCTCGGGCGTTCGATCCTGCAACTGGTGAAACCCACCGCTGGCTCGGTGCGCCTGGGCGGCACCGAGCTGACCCGGCTGAACGAAAGCGCGCTGCGCCCGCTGCGCCGCCACCTGCAGATGATCTTTCAGGATCCCTATGCCTCGCTGAACCCGCGCATGAGCGTGTTCGACGCACTCGCCGAACCCCTGCGCTACCACCGCCTCGCCAGCCGCCGCGACGTCACCGCGCAGGTGCTGGCGCTGATGGACGACGTCGGCCTGCCGCGCAGCGCGATCCGCAAGTACCCACACGAGTTCTCCGGTGGCCAGCGCCAGCGCATCGCCATCGGCCGCGCCCTCGCCACCCGTCCCGAGGTGGTGGTCGCCGACGAGCCGGTATCGGCACTCGACGTCACCATCCCGGCGCAGATCCTCGACCTGATTCTGGCGCTGGTGGCGCGCCACAACCTCAGCCTGATCTTCATCTCCCACGATCTCTCGGTGGTGCGCTACCTGTGCGACCGGGTGCTGGTGCTGCATCGCGGCAAAGCGGTGGAGAGCGGCGCCACCGAGGAGCTCTGGGCGGCGCCGCAGGCCGCTTACACCCGCGAGCTGCTGGCCGCCGCACCGCGCCTCGACTGACGGTCGGCGCTTTTTCCCAGCGCTTGCGCTACCATCCAGGCTGCGGCGACCGCCGCGGAACGCGCATGGAGCAACGCGTCATGGCCGATCAACCCCTGTCCAGCAAACCTCCCGAACTGCGCATCCACACCGCGACCGCCGGCGACGCCACGGCCTGGGTCGCCGCCGGCTGGGAACTGTTCAAGAAGGCACCCGGTCCCTGGATGGGCATCC
>JADLCO010000229.1 GCA_020847115.1 Pseudomonadales bacterium
CTGCCGGCATTCAAGCGGGTGCGGCGGTTCCCCACCAACCAGCGCTTCGAACCTCTGGTTCCCGGGATCACTTTTTTCCTGTCGGATGCCTGGGCGGCCGGGGATCCGATGTTGACCTGGGGTAACTACAAGGTCGTCGGGCGCGGCCCATTCCTCGGTTCCCAGTCGGCCAACTGGGAAGGAGATCAAGAGAACTGGAGCAAGGACCACCTGGTGCATGGGGGTTCCAAGGGCAAAAATTTCTACGAGATTCCGATGGAATTCTGCCCCGAGGTGCTGGTGGTCGAGGCGGAGCCTGTAGGTTATCCGCGCGCGCCGGTGAGCAAAAAGCGGGTGTGGGTGGATGTGCGCAACATGATCTTCATTGCCTATGTCACCTATGATCGCCGTGGCGAACTGTGGCGTTCCTTCGAGGCCGGATTTGGCCAGCAGTCAAAAGGGAATCTGGCCAACTTGGACAGCAAGGGGCGTCCGGAATGGACGTGGTCCTACGTCCATGCCCATGATATTCAGACCAACCGCTTCACCAGATTCAACCACTCGAAGACGATTCGCGGCGGCATGAGCACCATGTTCGACGCGCCGGGCGCGTACGACAAATATCTCACGATCCAGGCGATCCGCAGGCTGGGGACCTGATTGCTTTCCCGTTGCTGGCGGCTACCGCCTCCTTCCTTTATCCGGGAGGCATGGTGCCGCAGCCGGACATGAGACTGATATCTGAAAGCTGATTCAATGGGAGGTCGATCATCGTTTAGAGAACAGCATAGGTATTGGAACAAGAAAAATGTATTCGCATTTTATTGTTTTTGTTTTTAAGAAAAAGCGAATTCTCAGTGCATATAACTATAACAATACGTGAGGGTTTTCTGCATGAAAAAACATCGAGATTGCTTTTTGCTATCCAGGGCGTGTGTCCTGCTCTCCGGTGGAGCGATGCTGGCGCTGCCCGCGTGGGCGGTTGACGTCGCGGTATCAGGCTTCATTCGCCAGGAGGCGGCGTACAAGTACAGCAACAAGGAAAACGAGCTGAATCGCTATGGAAGCAAATTCAACGGCAAGTCCTACACGTTGGACGGCGCCCTGACAGGGACGCCCATTCTGCCCATTCCGCCCGGCGCCCTGACCGTTTTCAAGGGCGAAGACCTGTCCAAGGACAATGATTGGAACCTGATGGGTACCAAGGCCGAGGTCGACTTCAACTTCAGCTTCTCGCCGGACTGGACCGGCTTCATGAAGCTGCGCGGCTACTACATGTGGGACGTGTTCAAGGACACCAGGGACAGTGCGTTCGTCGATGGCGAGGGCGGCAAGGTCAATCACTTCAACGTCAACAACCATGGCAATGAAGCGACCTATCTATCGATGAGCAACAACGACTACATGCTGGATATTCCCGCCATGTATGTCGACTGGACTCACGACAAGTACTGGGTTCGGATCGGCCAGCAGCAGGTCGCCTGGGGTGAAGCGCTGTTCTTCCGGGTGGCGGATATCGCCAACGGTTTGGACTTGCGCCGCCACGTGTTTTACGACTTCGGAGCTGAGGAATACGCTGATGAGCGCCTGGCTGCGCCGGGCATTCGCGCCAGTATGCAACTCACCGATGGCTGGGAACTGGAGGTATTCGCGCAGATGTTCCAGCCCTCCATCCTGCCCAACAACTACACGCCGTTCAACCTGATCACCAACGGCTTCAACACCGATTACGAAACCGGATTCGACAAGGTCGATACCAACATCAACGCCGGATTCAGGCTGAGCGCCCAGTTCGATCAGCTGGGGCTCAACGTCTTCGCGGTCAGTCGCCACAACCCCGATCCCGTCTTCAATCTCCAGCCCAGCGGCCAGGTGTTGGTTCCAGCGTCGGTCTGTAACGACCCGGCAGTGCCAGCGGCCCAAAAGGGCCTGTGTGGTTGGGAGACGCAGCCTTTTGTGCTGGAAGCCGGCGGAATTGGCACCACCATGCCCACGGAGTGGTTCTACATTTCCGGTGTGCAAGGCGCCGATGGGCTGGAGGTCATCAACAATCTTGCGAGAGATTGGCCCTGGATCACGGCCTTCACTCAGGCATTGGGTTTGGTGCCCGATGCCAATGGCGATATCCTCCAGACCATCGATGGTGGCGGTACCAATACGCTGGGCGGTTTGGTCCCGGGTGGTCTGAACGGCAATGATTTTCTGGAGCTGTTTTTCGCCACTACGGCATCGATACCGGGGTTTGGCAACGGCTTTGGCTCCAGTCTGAGTGGCACCATCGAGGCGCACTACGAAGCCGAGAACGTATTCGGCTTTGGCGCGAATTACATCTTCTACGCTGAACCGGACACCCTTCTGGATCAGTTGGTGCTGCGATTCGAGATGAATTACACGCCGGAACGAGCGTACTCCAACAACCTTGCCAATGATTTCAAGGAAAGCGGCGAGTGGATGAGCAATTTTGTTGTCGAAAAATACCACCGCTTCAGCGATGCCTTTCCGGCCACCTTCTTCATCTTTCAGTGGATGCACCGTAGTGACACGGATTTGTTGGGTAGGCGCCTTGAAGGCATCGGGGGGGACACCACCAAGCGCCCGGGTGGCGGAGAGCAATCGCGCGGCTGGGACGGCTTGGTATTTGCGTTTCAGCAGCCCTTTCCCAATCTGACCTGGCGGTTCGACACTTCCATTCTTTGGGATCTCAACGGAGGCTATCTGTTTCAGCCGGCGGTGCGCTACAAACCCCGGGGAGCCTGGACGGTGGAAGCGTTCGTCAATGTGGTCGATGGGGAGAAGGGCTCCATCTTCCAGCCGTTCGACTTTATGGACGATGTAACTGTACGGCTGACGTATCAGTTCTGACCCATATGGATTGCGGGGCCGGCGCAAGCGCCGGCCCCTTTTCGTTTCCCGGTCCGGATATCGGGGATTCCGCCCGGATTGGGCAGGTTTGCCACCTTGCGCGATTGTGCCGCGCTCCGGACCAACCCGTTCGCGCAGGTCGGGTCAATTACCATTGGGACTGGACAGGGCTGGCGCGTACTGATCCAGAAGTGTCAGCGCCAGCGGTTTGCCGGAGCGCTTGGGATTATAGTGGGCAGGATAATTTAGTTGGGGGTGGTCAGCGGTGATCGGCGATGTCTTGCAACTGATTGAATTGGGCGGCCCCGTGGTAGTAGCGCTGCTGGTACTGTCCGTACTTGGGCTCACCGTGTTCTTGTTCAAGCTGGTGCAGTACCTGGCGTATAGCCAGGCTCGGCTGCGTTCCGCCGAACTTCTGGTCGATGCCTGGATCGGCGGACGTGAAACATCCCATGGGCCCGGCAATCCTTACGAGCGTCTGCTCGCAACGGCCATGGGCTGGCTGGATGAAGGTGTTGCGCCGGAGCGGGTGCGGGACGAGCTGACCCGCCAGGGCCAGATGATGGTGGCGCGTGTCAACAGCCTGAACGGCTTTGTCGAACTGGTGGCCTATCTGGCGCCCCTGGGCGGTTTGCTGGGGACGGTGCTTGGCATGATCGACGTCTTTCAGGGGCTTGCCCACGCCGGTGGCAGCGGGCCGCAGACCGGCGCGTTGGCTGGAGGGATCTGGGAGGCGCTGCTGACGACGGTAGTCGGGTTATGTGTCGCCATCCCCTTTGCTCTGATGCATGCCCTGCTTGAGGCGCGTGCAATGAGAATCCGCGCCCACATGGAGAACCAGCTGTCGCGACTGTTTACTGCTGATCTGTATCGTTCTGCCTGAGATGGCCGAAGACGGCATGGAGATCCAGCTCGGCGACCGCGCACGGCGTCGCCCACGGCGGCTAGGCCTGACAGCGTTGACCGACCTGGTGTTCATTCTGCTGTTATTCTTCATTCTCGAAACGCGGTTCGTGACCTTCCACCAATTGGAGTTTCGGCAACCTCGGGACGGGCATCTGGAGCAGCCCGAAGGGGGCGGCGAGCGGGGGGAAAACCAGCCGGATCCGGAACCACTCAGGCTGCAAGTGTTTGCCGACGGGCGCATCTGGATCGGGGGTGACGTCGTCGCGATGGGCGAGTTCGCTGCCTATCTTCGGGAGCGGAATCCTGCCCCGGAAACGCTGGTCGTAGTTGCAGTGGAGGCGGCGGCGCCCGCCCAAGTGCTGGTCACCGCGCTCGACTCCCTCCACGGGGTGAGACTGGACAAGGTATTGGTGCGGCAATTCGAACCCGCTCATGATTGATCTCGAACCGAAGCAGGCCTTCCGGCGGCGCGGGGACAACATGCTCCCGGCGATCAACGTGATTTTCCTGCTGCTGCTGTTTTTTGTCGTCGCCGGCAGCATTCACGAAGGGTTCTCCCGCGATATTTCCCCGCCGGTCTCGGCGAGCACCGCCGGTTTGCAGCCGGTCGCCGCGGAGTTTGTGCTGGTTCCCCGCGGCGGTCTGCAACTGGAGGGGCGGCCGATCACGGTAGCAGAGTGGGCCGCGCGGCTGAACCGCGGCGGGGTGCCGGTGCCGGCCGCGGTGCGCCTGCGGGCCGATGCCGGAGAGCCCGCCGGGCAACTCGTCACACTGCTCGACGCCTTTCGCCAGGCCGGTGTCGCCCGGGTCGCGCTGGTCACCCTGGGCACTGCGGCCGGGGGCGGTGACGGATGAAATGGTACCGCTCGCTCCCGCTGTGGCTCGGACTGCTGCTCGTCTCGCTACTGGTGCACGTGGCGTTGTCGTGGCGGGCGTCTTTGTCCATTGCGACCATGGTGCCCCAGCGCGAGTCGGAGGAGGTGCCGGTCGACATTCGCCTGGTGGAGCAGCCGCCACCCGAGGACGAACTCATCTTCGAAGATCGGATGGAATTCGAGCCCCCCGAAATCCTGGTACCCCTCGCTGCCGCGGCACCGCCACCTCCGGATGTCGATCTCGCTTTGCGCGCGGCCGCTGGCGGCGCCAGCCGGGGCGCTTCCCTGCCGCTGCTGACCGACCTTCCTGCCACTGCCGGTCAGGGCAGCGCCGGCTTTGGCACCGGCGTCGGCAACGGTCTGAGTAATTCGACGCGCGGTTTTGCCGCCTACGTACAGGGATTGCGGGAGACAGGTCTGGACGTGGTGTTCGTGATCGATACCACAGGTTCCATGGGCTGGGTGTTGGATGAAGCCAGGGTGAGAATGGTGGATATCGTCGATGCGGTGCGGCTGTTGGTGCCTATATCGCGCTTTGGCGTGGTGGCCTATCGCGACCATGATGCGCCCGGCTATGTCACCCGCCCTCTGCCATTGACCTACAGCGTCGACCGGTTGAACCGGTTTCTGGATTCGCTTACCGCCGAAGGCGGGGGCGATTTGCCCGAGGCCGTGGCGGCGGGCATCGAAACCGCGGTCAACAGCGCCGGCTGGCGCCTGGGGGCCCGCAAGGTGATCATCCTGATCGGAGATGCACCGCCCCACGCGCGCGACTTGAAGCGAGCCCTTGGCGTTGTGCGCAAGTTCGTCTCCGATAATGGTCAACTGTCGGCACTCGACGTGTCCCATGAAGGGAACCCCGCGCTGATCGAGGCGGTGGTCGGGCGTCCCGTGGATCATGGGATATTTCGCAACCGCCCTTTGTACGATTACCAGCAACTGGCCGAAGCCGGCGGCGGCGTGGCGGCGACCATGGCCGGGGACGTGCAGATCACCCGCCAGTTGATGTCGCTGATCCTCGGCGGGCGCTTCCTTACCGAAGCCGGGCTGCTGCTGGAGGGGTTTTCCGGATGACGTCCGGATCCTGGACATTGCTGTTGCTGTTGCTGTTGTCGGTGTTCGTTCCGGCGGCCCTGAGTGCGCTGCCGGTCGATCTGGGATCGACGGCGGCGACCGCCGATGCCAATCGCCTGGCCGCGGTCGAGGAGCAGCTGGTAGCTTCGGTGACTGCGGACCCCGCCGCACTGGCGCCGGAGGATTTCGGTACCGCCGCCGATGCCTTCGGCAAGCTGGTGGGAAGAGCCCGGGAGCTCGGCGTCGGGGAGGCCCGTTTTGCGAGTCTGGCGGCTACCGGCGAGCGGTTGCGTGCGGCCTCTCGCGCCAAGATCCGCGACCTGGAAGAGGCCACCGGCGAGGACGAAGCTGCCTTGGAGGCACTGTACCGTTCCGATCTGTGGTACGAGATCAACCATGCGCTTTCCGCCTTCGGCTATTGGCGCGCTTGGGCGCTGTTGGGTGTTGCGCAGGCGCGACCCGCTGCAAAACGCATGCAGCTCCTGCACCGCGCGGAGGCCGGCTTCAAGGCCGCCTCGGTGCGAATTCTCTACCCGGGACTGGTGCAGGGCAGCTGGCTGGGCCTGGGTTATGTCGAGCTGGCCCGGGGAGACCTCGACGCCGCCCGCAAGCGGTTCGAGCGCCTGGTGCAGGCACTGGCCGACCGCCCCGACAACGAGGTGCGCAAGCTCGCCGAGACCGAGCTGACGCTGCTTGCGGTGCGTCGCGGGGAGGCCATCGCACCCGGCGCTTTGGGCAAGGAGCCCCTGAGCCCGACCCGCGCGGCGGTGGTCGCCGAGGAGGCGTTCGCCCTGTTGGAGCGGCGGCGACGCGAAAACATCGGTGCCATGCCCGCCGGCGAGCGCCTGCGCAAACTCATCGCCGACGGCTACCTGAGCGATGCACTGCTGGCGCGGATCCTCGCCTATCGGGACGAGATCGTGGGCGAGGACCTCGGGGTGATTTCCCGGCTCATCGACGCCGAGTTCGCCTATGCCTATGAGCAGTACAAAACTACGGTGATCAAGTACCGGGAGTTTCGCGAGCAGGGCGGCGAGCGCCTGCCCATCGATGCCAGCCCGTTCCACTACCACTACGTCATAGCTCTGTTGCGCACCGGACTGCCCCGCGAAGCGCGCCATGAGCTGGAGCGTCTGCGCGGCGACCGGACACCCCGCTCCGATGTGGCCGCGGCGCTGCCGAAACTGGAATGGCTGGTCGCCGAGGCCGTCTACGACCAGCACCCGACCGAGGCCAATCGCGCCTACTTCGAGCGCAGCGCCGTGGCTTTCGTCACCGCTGCCCCGGCCGACCCGGACGCTGCCGCGGCGCATCTGGGCCTGGCGCGCGCCGGCCAGGATCCCAAGGCCGTGGCCCGTCACTTGCGCGTCGCCCGCGCGGATCCCGCGCTGCGCACCGGCGTCGCCCTGATCGCGCTCCAACGCGCGATCAGCGATTTCAACCGCGCGATCGCGCGAGGCGACGCCGCGGAACAGGCGCAGGTGGCGCGTGCCATCCTCTCGTCGCTCGAGGACCTGCCCAAATCGCAACGCCGCGAGCCCTGGCAGCGGGCGCTGGCACTGCAGATGCGGGCGGTCCTCGGTGAGGATCCGGTGCAGATTCTCGCCGCCCTCGATGCCATGCTGGCGGAATCCGCTACCGACACCCGCGTACGGCCGGTGCTGCTGTGGGCGCGGCTGCGCGTGCTGGCCGCTGCGCAGGATCGCGCAGGGCTCATTGCGATGGCGGACCAGATCGCGACGCGCGGCTCGGATACAGATGGCGAGCGGCAGTTCTACCAATTTTTGCTGGAGCTGGAGCGCGGCGCGCAGTTTGCCCTGGTGGCGCCGCTCGCCGAGCATTTCGCTCCGGCGCTGCGCGGGCAGGGCGCGGATCAGCGCCAGCTGGGACTGTTGCGCATCCGCATCGCGGCCGCGCTCGGCGATGCCGAAGGCGCCTTCGCCATTGCCCGCGACCTGGTGCAAACCTTCCCCAACTCCGGAGATGCCTGGCGCGCCTACGCGGAGGTCGCCGAACGCGGCGGCCGCGGGTTCGAGGCGGATCGCGCCTGGGCGCGGATCGCCGCGGCGACCCCAGCGGGATCGCCGCCGTGGCGCGATGCGCTGCTGCATCGCTTGGCGCTCGCGCGCCCCGGCCGCGATTTCTGCCCGCTGGTCGCGCAGCTCGGCGTCTACCGGCACCTGCTGGCGGGCGGTGAAAAAGCGGTATTGACCGGCGCCGAGCGATCCTGCCCCCAGACTTCCGGGTAGCTCGCCGGATCATCCATCAGAGAGGTTTGCATGCGCATCCGCAAATACGACGTCGATTACAGCCGGCGCCATTTCCTCGACCAGCTGCGCCGCGGCGTGCTGGCTACCGGCGTGCTGGCGCCGCTGTGGCCGACGCTGAGCCGCAGCGGGGAGGTCGCGGGCGTCTACCCCGAGGAGCTGTTGTCGATCGACGCTTATACCAAGGGTCGAATCGGTACCGGCGCCACCATCGACGCCGGCAATGTGGAACTGGTCAAGGATCTGCTCGACCCGGTCCGCTACCACCAGGTCGCCCAGATGGGGCGCCGCATGGAGGTCATCGATACCACCCGCGACGCCTTTCAGCTCAGCCCTTGGGAATACATAGAGGCGACGCTGCGCAATCAGGGTCAGGCCATGTTCGACGCCGATGGCAACGTGGTAACCAGGGAGGGCAAACCTTGGATCGGCGGCAACCCGTTCCCGGATCCCAAGACCGCCATCGAAGTGTTCGCCGGCATCACCCTGACCTGGGGACGACGGGATGCGTCCTTCTATGTGATCAAGGAATACGACGTCGGCCCCGAAGGCAAGGTGGAATACCAGTACGACCTGTGCTGGGCCGAACTGGCGCCGGTGGGCCGCACCGTGCTGGAGCCCAAGCCCTACTGGACCGGGCACGAGGACAAGCTGCGCTACCAGTCGGTGTTTTTCGTCAGCCCCAACGACATCAAGGGAACTTCGTTTCTCAACATCTGGCCCTATGACCAGCGCGAATTTCCCGACCTCATGGGCTATATCCCGGCCTTCAAGCGGGTGCGGCGCTTTCCCACCAACCAGCGCTTCGAGCCGCTGATCCCTGGTTCCTCGCTCTATCTGTCCGACGCCTGGACCGCCGGCGATCCGTTTCTGACTTGGGGCAACTACCGCATCGTCGGCCGCGGTCCGACCCTGGCTGGGATTTCGCGTAACTGGAACTCCGCGCACGAAAACTGGGAGCACGGCACCCATGGCGGCCCGCTCGGTAATACCTTCTGGGACATGAAAGTGGAGCTGGTGCCGGAGGCGATCGTGATCGATGCCGAGCCGGTGCGTTTTCCCAAGGCGCCCATCTCCCGCAAGCGCGTCTGGTTCGACGCGCGCACCCTGGCGCCGCTGATGATGGTGTCGTTCGATCGTCGCGGAGAAATCTTCCGCTCCTTCGACGGCGCAGGTTCGGTCTACAGTGATGGCGCCAATACCGTACTCGACGGTGCGCACCCCTATGTGTCCTGGACCCACGTACATGCATACAACATCCAGACCAACCGCATGACCCGGCTGGAGCAGGTCAGGCAGATTTCGGGTGGTTACCGGATGTCGGCCAATGCGCCGGATCTGTATGAGCGCTACCTCACCCAGGCAGCGTTGCGCCGGCTGGGCAGCTGAAGGCCACGGCGGCGATGTCGCCGTCAGAGCAGGTGCAGGCGGAGGTAATCGAACAGCTTGCGGCGTGCCCCGGGGGCATCCGCCTGGCTGGCTTTGCGCACCAGCTGGCGCAGCTGCTGGCGGTCGAGTGTGGCGGCTGGCCCGGGTTCATCCAGGAGCGCGGCGAGGGCGGCGTCGCCGCCGGTGATCAGCTGTTGGCACAGCCCATCGATGCGTTCCAGGTGCTGGCGAAACTGGCGCTGGCGCATCCTTAGCCCATCCAGGGCGGTGTGGATGGCCTGGTGATCGGCGTTGCGCATCAGCTTGCCCAGATACTGCAACTGGCGCCGGCGCGCCTCGCGCTGGGTAATGGCGCGGGTGGCCTCGAGCGCGGCGCCCAGCGCCGGTTCGAGCGGAATGAACGCGAGATCGGTGGCCGGCAGTTCGAGCAGCGCGGCGGCGAGCTGCTGCAACTGTTGATCTTCGCGCTTGCGCGCCGATTTGCTCGGGCGCTCCGTGGCGGTATCGAAGTCGAAATCGTCGCTCATGGGTCTCCGCACTGACGGGTTTCAGAAATAGAAGAGCGTTGCCAGGCCAAGAAAGGCGAAAAAGCCCACCACGTCGGTAAAGGTGGTCAGCACCACGCCGCCGGCGAGCGCCGGATCGATGCGCAAGGCCTTGAGGGTAACCGGCAACAGGGTTCCTGCCACCGCGGCCATCACCAGATTGATGACCATGGCGGCCGCGATGATGTAGCCGATCCGCGGGTCGTGGAACCACCAGGCGGCGACGATGCCGATCACCACCGCCCAGAGCAGCGCATTGAGGGCGCCGATCAGAAACTCCTTGCTCAGCAGCCAGCGCAGGTTGTTGGGGTTGACGTGACCCAGGGCGAGACCGCGCACCACCACGGTCAGGGTCTGGCTGCCGGCGATGCCGCCCATGCTGGCGACGATGGGCATCAGGATGGCCAGCGCGACGACCTGGTCCAGCGTGGCTTCGAACAGCCCCACGACCGCCGAGGCCAGTACGGCCGTACACAGGTTGATGCCCAGCCAGAAGGCGCGCCGCGGTGCCGAGCGGCGCACCGAGGTGAAGGTCTCCTCCTCGTCGCTGAGGCCGGCGAGGCCGAGCAGGGAGTGATCGGCCTCGCCGATGATGACGTCCACGACGTCGTCGATGGTGATTCGTCCCAGCAGCTTGTGGTGCGCGTCGACCACCGGCGCGCTGACCCAGTCGTAGCGCTCGAACCGCTGTGCCACTTCGGTATCGGGCATGGTCGCAGGGATCGGCTGCACGTCGGTGACCATGACTTCGCGCACGGTGAGGTTCGGATTGGAGGTCAGCAGCCTGGCGATCGGCAGGATGCCCAGCAAGGTGCCCTTGCGGTTGACCACGAACAGGCTGTCGGTGGACCGCGGCAGTGCCTCGTGGCGACGCAGATAGCGCAGCACGACGTCCAGGCTGAGGTCTGGCCGCACCCTGATGGCATCGGTGTTCATCAGGCCGCCGGCGGTGTCCTCGCCGTAGTGGAGCATCTGCTCGACGCGCTGGCGGTTCTGGTCGTCCATGGCCTGCAGCACTTCGGGGAGTACACGCTCCGGGAGTTGCTGGAGCAGGTCGACGACATCGTCCGGGTCCATGCCCTCCAGGGCCGCGGCCAGTTCGCCGCTGTCCATGCCGCGCAGGAATTCCTCGCGCAGGCCTTCGCTCAGTTCGCCGAGTACTTCGCCCTCCAGCTCGGCGTCGACCAGCTCCCACAGGACGCGCCGCACCTTGGGTGGCGCCGATTCGATGTGATGGGCGATCTCCGCCGGCGGCAGGTTGTTGAGGAGGTGGCGGAGCTGGTTGATGGTGGGGGACCCGGCCAGTCCGGCATACTGGGTGAGCAGGCTCAGTTTGTCTGCTTCCTCCGCGCTGGCCTGCATGATCGCCGAAGTTCTCCGCGTGGGGGCGGCGGCCATTCTAGCAGCATCGGCGAGTGCGCCGGCCGGCGGCGCGGTCACTGCTCCTCGTGGAAGCGCTCTGCGATCAGGGAGGCCACGGACTCCAGGGCCTCGGCTTCGTCGCAGCCGTCGAACAGGAATTCCAGCTTGGTGCCCTGGCCCGCGGCAAGCAGCATCAGGGACATCACGCTCTTGGCATCGACCAGGCGGCCGTCCCGGTTGATCTTCACGGTACAGGAATAGCGGCCGGCGGTGGCGGCGAGCTTGGCGGCGGCCCGCGCGTGCAGCCCGAGCTTGTTGACGATGGTGAGTTCGCGGCAAATCATGGGGCTATCAATCCCCAAGCCCCCGGTTGCTGTCAAGGGACTGAACCGGCGACGCCGGGCCGGCTGGTCGCGGCCTTGGCATCAACCGGCGGCCAGTTCGCGGTGCTGCACCTGGATGTTGATGCCCAGATAGCGGAACTGGCGGGACAGCTGGTTGCACAGGTACACCGAGCGGTGCTGGCCGCCGGTGCAGCCGATGGCGATGGTGAGATAGCTGCGGTTGCTGGCCAGAAATGCCGGAATCCAGCGCGCCAGAAAGCCGTTGAGATCGGCGAGCATAGCGGCGACCTCGATCTGTGACTCCATGAATTCGATCACCCCGGTGTCGTTTCCGGTCAGTGGCCGCAGTTCCGGCACCCAGTGCGGGTTGGGCAGGCAGCGCACGTCGAACACGAAGTCGGCATCTTCCGGGACGCCCTTCTTGAAAGCGAAGGACTGGAACAGAACCGCGGTGAGCCCGGCCGAGTCCGGTGCGATCTGCTTGGTGATCAGGTCGCGGAGCTGGTGCAGCGTCATGTTGGAGGTGTCGATGCGTCGGTCGGCGACCTCCATTATGGGTTCCAGGATGCGGGTCTCGAGGCTGATGGCCTTCTTCAGATCGACGCTGTCGGAGCTGAGTGGATGGCGGCGCCGGGTTTCGCTGAAGCGCCGGATCAGGGTCCGGGCGCTGGCATCGAGGAAAATTACCTCGCACTGCACGCCGCGGGAGCGCAGCTGATCGAGGATGGTCGGAAAGCGTTCCAGACTGCCCGCGAGATTGCGGACATCGACCCCCACCGCGATGCGGGTGGGCAGCGCGACATCCAGATCCTGCTGTTCGAAGAGCCCGGATAGCATGCCGGCAGGCAGATTGTCCATGCAGGTGAAGCCGAGGTCCTCCATGACGTGCAGCGCGGTGCTCTTGCCCGAGCCGGAGCGCCCGCTGATCACTACCAGGCGGATTGGAGCAGTGGAAGACGGCATGGTCAGGCGCCGGCAAACGCCCTCCGGCAGGGCCCGGCGCGGGCCACGCGCCTCTCGAACCGGGCGCCGTGGCTGCGGGTGGGTGGCGGGGGGGCGGCGATGGCCATGCCGGGTTCCGTCAGTGGCCCCGGAGCCGTTCCTTGCGTTTGATCAGCTGGCGATCCAGCTTGTCGGCGAGCGCATCGATCGCCGCATAGAGATCCTGGTGTTCACAGTCGGCGAACAGTTCGGTTCCGTCGGCATGTACGGTGGCTTCCGCCTTCTGGATCAGCTTTTCCACGGAGAGGATTACCGCGACCTGGGTGATGTGATCGTTGTGACGTTCCAGGCGGCCGAGCTTGGTCTTGACGTAGTCGCGAATGGCGTCGGTCAGTTCCACGTGATGGCCGCTGATGGTCAGTTGCATGCTGTACTCCTGTTGAACAACGGGTTAGGCCTTGCGTTTGAAACGCTTGCGGTCGCTCGATGAAGCAATCTTCAGGCTTTCGCGGTATTTGGCAACGGTGCGCCGCGCGATCTGGATGCCCTGTTCCTGCAGCAGCGTGGTGATGCGGCTGTCGCTCAGGGGGCGCTCGCAATTTTCGCCGGCAATCATTTTCTTGATCATGGCGCGGATCGCAGTCGATGAACATTCGCCGCCCGAAGCGGTGTTGACGTGGCTCGAGAAGAAATATTTCAGCTCGAAGATGCCGCGCGGGGTGTCGAGGTACTTCTGGGTGGTGACGCGGGAGATGGTCGATTCGTGGAGCTGCAACTGGGCGGCGACGTCGGCGAGCACCATGGGTTTCATCGCCTCCGGCCCCCGTTCCAGAAATCCCTGCTGCATTTCGACGATGCAGTGCGCCACCCGCAGCAGGGTTTCGTTGCGGCTCTCCAGGCTGCGCAGGAACCAGCGCGCCTCCTGCAGATGGTCGCGCAGATAGCGGTTCTCGGGGCTGTTGTCGGCGCGCTGGACCTGGCTGGCGTAATAGGGGTTGATGCAGAGCTTGGGCGTGAATTCGGTATTCAGGGTGACCAGCCAGCGGCCTTCGTGCTTGCGCACGCTGACGTCCGGGTTGACATAGCCCGCCTCGTCCGTGCGGATGCTGTCGCCAGGGCGCGGCGAGAGGCTTTGAATCAGGCGCACGGCGGCGCGGATGTCGTCTTCCGCGGTGTCCAGGCGGCGGGCCAGGGTCGCGTAATCGCCCTCGGCGATCAGCGTGAGATGGCGATCCGCCAGGGTGCGCGCGAGGTTGCGATGGGGCGTATCCGCACTGAGCTGGCCGAGCTGGATCAGCAGGCAGTCGCGCAGGTCCAGGGCGGCGACCCCGGGGGGGTCGAATTGCTGCACCCGGTGCAGCACGGCAAGGATTTCGTCGTGCTCGAAGGATGAGCCGTCGGCGTTGCAACTCTCCAGCAGTTCATCGACGCCGAGGGTCAGAAAGCCGTCTTCGCTGACCGCGTCGATGATCGCGGTGGCGATGGCGCGATCGGCATCGGACATCGGCGTCAGGTTGAGCTGCCAGTATAAGTGATCGCGCAGCGATTCGGTGACGCTGTGGAAGCTCTCGAAATCCGGCAGTTCGCGCTGCGCGCCGCTCGCCGGCGCGGCAGACTGGTAGATGTCCTCCCAGCGCGCGTCCACCGGCAGCTCTGCGGGGATCTCCTGGCTCCAGTCCTCGCCGACCTCGGCTGGCTCATCGGCCGCCGCTTCGGCGATATCGGCGTCGTCGGTACCATCGGCGCCCAGTTCCTCGGCCAGCTCCAGCAGGGGGTTGGTGCACAGTACCTGCTGGATCTCCTGCTGCAGTTCCACGGTGGACAGTTGCAGCAGCTTGATCGCCTGCTGCAACTGCGGGGTCATCGACAGCTGGTGGCCGAGCTTGAGGTGCAGGCTTTGCTTCATGCGCAGGCGTCGACGGCGACTGGAACCGTGATCAGTGTAGCGCCCGGATCACCTGGCTTCAAACAAAAAGGCAATTCCTATGCCGATACAGATCATCCGCGCCCGCGTTGCTGCGGCCGGTATGGCCGGTCGAAAAACTGCTACAGGATGAAGTGCTCGCCGAGATAGACCCGGCGCACGGTGGGGTCGGCCAGGATTTCCCCGGGACAGCCCTGGGCGATGGTGCGGCCGCAGTCGACGATATAGGCGCGTTCGCAGATGTCGAGGGTCTCGCGCACAGTGTGGTCGGTGATCAGCACGCCGATGCCCTTGGCGCGCAGGTGGCGGATGATCTCCTTGATGTCGTTCACCGAAATCGGATCGACCCCGGCAAAGGGTTCATCGAGCAGGATGAACTTGGGTTCCATGGCCAGCGCGCGGGCGATCTCCACGCGGCGGCGCTCGCCCCCCGACAGGCTGACGCCCGGATTGTCGCGCAGGTGGCTGACGTGCAGTTCGATGAGCAGTTCTTCGGCCCGGGCCGCTCGTTGCCGGCGGTCCAGGTCGCGGCGGGTTTCGAGCACCGCGAGCAGGTTCTGCACCACGCTCAACTTGCGGAACACCGAGGCTTCCTGGGGCAGGTAGCCGACGCCCTGGCGCGC
>JADLCO010000230.1 GCA_020847115.1 Pseudomonadales bacterium
CGGTCGAGGGGCTACGCGCGCGTGCTGCCGAGGCGGACGCTGCGATCAAAGCCGCTGTTTCGCCTGCAGCCTGATCGCGAGGTTGATGCAAGCAATGGCCTGGCAGAAAGGGCAATCAGGAAATCCGGCGGGCCGGCCGAAAGGCATCACCGATAGGCGCGTGCGTATCTTGCGGGCGCTGGAACCTGACTTGCCGCAGTTGCTGCGCACGCTGATGGATGCCGCGCTTGCCGGCGACGTGCAGGCCGCCGGACTCTTGTTATCGAGGGTCATCCCACCGCTGAAGGCGCGCGGCGAGCCGGTCCGATTCGCCTTCGATGCAAGCGCGCCGATGGGCGAGCAGGCGGAGGCGGCGTTGCAGGCTGTGGCTGATGGAATAGTGCCGCCTGACACTGGGCGGCTGGTTCTGGAAAGCATCGTTTCACTTTCGCAGGTTCGCGCGCTGGAAAATCTCGAAGCGAGAATTACAGCGCTCGAAGCTGATTCACACTGATTGAGGCTTTCCCATGAGCACGATGTCGCGATCACTGGCGGACGCTGCCAACGCCCACACGACGCGAGCCCGCGGACTCGCCCTGCATGAGCCGCGACTTCAGCAGCTGGAGCAGCTTGTGGTCGAGCTCACCGAGTCTGTCGCCGTGCTGGCGGGCGCTGTGAAGGCGCTTCAGGCTGCGCAAGCGCAACGCGAGGGCGACCCCAATGCGTGACCCCATCCCTGGACTGACGCGCCGTATGCGGCGCCTGGACCGCAACCGTGGCGCGTTCGCTAGGCTGATCGAGCGCTATCGCGAGCTGCACGCGGAGGTCGAGCAGGGCGTCGAGTCTGGCGAGCTGGACAAGGATTTGGCGACCGGCCTAGCTGGGCTGCTGGAGCATTTGGAGCTGCAGGCGACTGTGAAGACCAACCCTAAGCCTGAATAGCTCGCCGCAATGCAGGGCGCTGCCAAACGAAAAAAGGGGGCATAAAGCCCCCTAGTGCTCAATACTCCACGGTTTCCCAATCCCTGATGGCGCCAAGTTCGCGCGCCGTTTCTTCGAGGTCCACGTGGACTTCGACAGGGATGTTCAGCCGTACGTCGTGGATGTAATACTGGCCCAAATCTATCGTCGCCCGAACGCTTCGGTTAACGCGTAGCCGCTCGTCCGCGTCCAAACGCCGATTGATCCGCTTTATTACGGTTCCGGGTGAAACTTTAATCCGGTTTTCCATTGGCTCTGTCTCCTAGTTTGATGAATCAAAAATGGAGCCTGCCAGACGACGCACCCGCGCCTTTTGTCGTCCAACAGTCCGAGCCGTTCCGCGCCGTTCCGCTACAACTCCGGGGTGCGGTTTAACACTATTGCCACTAGGGGTGGAAGTCAAGCACTCCATGCCCGGGCTGATTGCCACACCCTGCACCCGGTTTTCTCCACGCCCGAATAGCTGGCGCGCTGCCAAAACCTGCGCGCCTCACCCCTTCACCCATGAGCCCGACGCAAGCGAAAACGGGGTTTGGTCGGCAGTTCGAATCTCTCACAAGCGGGCATTTCGTGGGGGTAAACGCGGGGTATTTCTGCCCAAAGAATTTTGAATTCTTTTTTTTAACAATTGGTTAGATTTGTATTCGAATCTCTCCGGGTGCGCCATTTTTCTTTCGTTAATCCCGCTTCCGCCACATTTCCCCGCGTCGGGGTCAAGCACAAGCCGCCGCAGTTTCTCACTCCCGCCGCCAGCGGGTCTCGCCGCCGGAATCTTCGAGCACGATCCCTACCCCCTTGAGTTCGTCGCGGATCGCGTCGGCACGCCCGAAGTCCCGCGCCGCGCGGGCCTGGTTGCGTTCGGCGATGAGCTGATCGATGTACTCCTCGTTGTAGACCGCTCCCCGTGCCTCGACTACCACGTCGGGGCCATAGCCGGTTATGACCCCCCCACCCTGGAAGTAGTGGTCTGGATCCTGCTGCACCAGCCCCAGAAGCGCGCCCAAGCCGAGCAGTTCGCTTACTAGAGACTGAATTTCTCCACCCTCGCGGCCGCGCTGATTGATCTGCCCGGAGAGCTCCTGCAACACCGCAATCGCCTCGCGGGTATTGAAATCGTCATCCATGGCGGCGGCAAAGCGCTGGCCCCATGGGCTGGCGAAGACGTCCGCTGGCGGCGTCACTCCGGCGGTATGGCCGCGCAGCGCGAAGTAGAGGCCGTCGAGGGCCGCCTTGGCCTCGCGCAGGTTGTCTTCCGAATAGTTGATCGGGCTGCGGTAGTGGCTGGAGAGCAGGAAGTAGCGCACCACTTCGGGGTGATAGCGCGCCAGCACCTCGCGGATGGTGAAGAAGTTGCCGAGCGACTTGGACATCTTCTCGTCGTCCACCCGCACCGGGCCGGCGTGCATCCACCAGTGGACATAGGTCTTGCCGGTGGCGGCTTCGCTCTGGGCGATTTCGTTCTCGTGGTGCGGAAAGGGCAGATCCGGCCCGCCGCCGTGGATGTCGAAGGTTTCGCCCAGGTGGCAGGTGGACATGGCGGAGCATTCAATGTGCCAGCCGGGGCGGCCGCGGCCCCAGGGCGAATCCCAGCCCACCTCGTCGGCGGCCGCCGCCTTCCACAGGGCGAAATCGCGCGGGTCTTCCTTGGCCTCGTCGGGATCGACGCGGGCACCGGCGAGCAATTCGTCGGGGTTCCTGCCGCTCAGCTTGCCGTAGTCGGGAAAGCGTTTGACGCGGTAGTAGACGTCGCCGTTGGTCGCCAGATAGGCATAGTGGTTGTCGACCAGCGTCGCCACCATGTCGAGGATGTCCTCGATGTGCGCGGTGGCGCGCGGCTCGATATCCGGCGGCAATACGGCGAGCGCGCGCTCGTCCTGATGCATGGCCTCGATCATGCGCGCCGTCAGGGCGGTGAAGGGCTCGCCGTTCTCGGCGGCGCGGTTGAGGATCTTGTCGTCGATGTCGGTGATGTTGCGCACGTAGGTGACGTCCCAGCCACGGGTGCGCAGATAGCGGACGATGGCGTCGAAGCACACCAGCACCCGGGCGTGGCCGATGTGGCAGAGGTCGTAGACGGTGATGCCGCACACGTACATGCGAATCCTGCCGGGCTCGATGGGCCGGAAGGGTTCCTTGCGCCGGGTCAGGGTGTTGTAGATGTGCAACGTCATGTTCAGCCCTCCGCGCTGTGCTTTGCCCAGGTGTCGCGCAGGGCGATGGTGCGGTTGAACACCAGCCGGTCGCCGCTGCGGCTGTCGCGGCAGAAATAGCCCTCGCGCTCGAACTGCAGCGTGGCACCGGGTACGGCGGCGGCCAATGAGGCCTCGGCCTTGCAGCCGGCCAGCACCTGCAGCGAGCCGGGATTGAGCGCCTGCAGAAAATCCCCGCCCGCTTCCGGATTGGCGGCGGCGAACAGCCGGTCGTAGAGCCGCAGCTCGCAGTCGAGCGCGGTTTCGGCGTCGACCCAGTGGATGACGCCGCGCGGCTTGATCTCGGGCGGCGGATCGCTACCCAGCGTGTCCGGCACCAGGGACGCGAGTACTTCGATCACGGCGCCGGCGGCATCGCGCACCACCTCGTCGGCACGGATCACAGGGGCGCCGCGCAGCCGCACCCAGTCGCCCAGCACCAGGCGCTTGAACTGCTTGCGCGACAGGGCGGTGTCGGTGCTGAAATCGTCGCGATCGATGTAGAGCGCGCCGCCGAAGGGCACCCGGCGCGCGCCCAGCTCCGGGCGCTGCGGGTGGTTGGCGAGGTCCAGGTTCTCGACCTTGCCGGCCGGCCAGTTGGTCAGCGTCACCCGCAGCGGGCGCAGCACGCACAGCGCGCGCGGCGCGTTGTCATTGAGATCGGCGCGAATGAAGTGTTCGAACTGGGCCATGTCGACGATGCCGTCGGTCCTGGCCACCGCCAGGCTGTCGCAAAAGGCGCGGATCGCCGCCGGGGTGACGCCGCGCCGGCGCAGCCCGGCGAGCGTCGGCAGGCGCGGATCGTCCCAGCCATCGACGTGACCGTCGGCGACCAGCTGCTTGAGCTTGCGCTTGCTGGTCACCGTGTAGTTGAGATTGAGGCGGCCGAACTCGTACTGGCGCGGCTGGCTCGGCACCGGCAGGTTGGCGATGAACCAGTCGTACAGCGGCCGGTGATCGGCGAACTCCAGAGTACAGATGGAATGGGTGACGCCCTCGATGGCATCTTCCTGGCCGTGAGCGTAGTCGTAGGACGGGTAGATGTTCCAGCTCGCACCGCTGCGGTGGTGCGCCATGCGCTTGACGCGGTAGAGCACCGGGTCGCGCAGATTGATGTTGGGCGCGGCCATGTCGATGCGGGCGCGCAGCACCATGCGGCCCTCCTCGACCTCGCCGGCGCGCATCGCCGCGAACAGCGCGAGATTTTCCGCCACCGGGCGGTCGCGCCAGGGGCTGTCGCGGCCGGGCTCGGTGAGGGTGCCGCGGTACTGGCGCATCTGCTCTGGGTCGAGTTCACAGACATAGGCCTTGCCGGCCTCGATCAGGTGCACCGCCCAGGCGTGAAGCTGATCGAAGTAATCCGAGGCATAACGCACCGGGCCGTGCCACTGAAAGCCCAGCCAGCGCACGTCGGCAATGATGGCGTTGACGAATTCCTCGCTCTCGGTCTCGGGATTGGTGTCGTCGAAGCGCAAGTGGCAGACACCCCCGTGGCGCTCCGCCAGGCCGAAATTGAGGCAGATCGACTTGGCGTGGCCGATGTGCAGGTAGCCGTTGGGCTCGGGCGGAAAGCGCGTCACCACCTGGCGGACG
>JADLCO010000231.1 GCA_020847115.1 Pseudomonadales bacterium
GCGCTCACCCGAGTACTGATTCGCCAGGTTCCCGGGGTTGTAGTCAAGAAACCGGTCTGAGCGGCTGGCAACGAGAGATTTGGCCCGCTGTCGTACAAATTTCCAAATATCTAGCGACGTCTTAATGCTCTGAGCGGTGACAACTATCGAACCGGGGTCAAACATGGGATTTCTCCGTTGTTGGTGAGCTAGAATTGGCCTAACGAAGCTGTAAAAAAATGTGCTTTTGGCCGGTCCGATTTCCCCCGCCGGGCAGTTGGCAATGACGGAGTTCGCGCTTTGCTTCAGCGTCTGGCCACACGCTTGACTTTCCTTCCGCATCTCACAGCGGTCATGGCCGGGCGAGATTCGGCCCAGTTCGCCTGTCTCACCGCCCATGCCCATGATGCGTCGATTCTCGATGTTGTGCATCATGCAGTAGAGCTTCCATTGTGCTCACCGCACCTTCCTGCCGGCTCCGGGTCACCAGCACATCGAGGTAGACAATCGGATAGACCGGCTCCAGTGGCCGTGCCTGCCAGGCCCGGACCTCGTCCAGACCGCGTCCGTCACCTGCGAGATGAACGTCGGCGAGACCTCCACCCCGTACTTCTGCGCCAGGATCGCCTGGATGTCGCGGGTGCTCATGCCCTTGGCATACAGCGCGACGATCAGCTCCGCGAAATCACCCGTCTTGCGCTGGTGCTTGCCGATGAGCCGCGGCTCGAAACTGCCGGCGCGATCCCGCGGTACCCCAGCTCGACCTCGCCCTCGGTGGTCAGCACCCGCTTGCGGCTTCTGCCATTGCGGGAGTTGCCGCTGCCCCGGCCCGCCACCACGTGCTTCTCGTAGCCCAGGTGCAGTGCCATCTCGGCCTCCAACGCCCGCTCCGCCACCCGCGTGAACAGCTTCTTGAGCAATCCGCCTTCCTGGAGCAACTCGTCCGCACTCTTGCCCGAGTTCACCACCGCGTCGAAAAACTCGTCCAACTTCGTCTTGCCCTTCTCCACAGCTTCCATCTCATTCCCCTCCAGGGTAGATTACGGAAAGCCGGTTACACAGAAAATCTTACTGTCTCGAGATCCGGACCGCGAGATTTTCCACCGTAATCCCAAATTTGGCCATCCATCCTAGAAAATTCATGCGTAATTCAACAAGCTGCTAGGCGTACGCACCGGGTAACATATTCTTGCATCAAACCGGGTCCGTCACTCATTTTCCGTGCTATATCGATACTCTCGCACATTGGATATTGGCAATTGGATTAAACGATCCTCACTTGAAATATACACATACTCGCCGTTGGAATGAACGATTTTCCCCGACACGATCTCGCCATCGACCATTACAAGCCGAGAATATGCGTATAGTCCACCGCCTACGTTGGTAGATTCGTGCGGATATATGTCTCTTGCATAGATGGCCACATAGCAAAGCAAGGCTCCCATCATGACCAGCAGAGAAAAGACGCCGTCCAATACGTTCCATTTTCCATCGTTAGAAAATAGCGAAGCTGGCTCAATCACAGCCCCTGCTGACATGTCACTTCTTGCTGCCCAAATGTTAGCTGCCCAAAAAAACAGGAAAAAACTTACAGTTATGTATGTTTTTAAGACTAGCCAAAACTCGTTAACTAATATTGCAAGAAGGATGGCGGAACCAGAACCAAAGACAATAGCTGCTAAACACACCCTCCTGAACAGCCCTCTAAATATTGCACTTTTAGGATGCTTATCGTGCAAAAACGGATTGATAATGAAAAACATAATGTATCCAACTACAATGGTGACTGCCCCAATAAATATTTGCCCGGTGTGCCATTCAAACCCCCACCTATCGATTTTAGTCAGGCCTCCTATGTCTCCAACAAATAGGTATATCAATACGGAATACGCAATCGGTTTAAACGCCAAATTTGCACAAATTATTTTTAGCTCTCCAAAGGACCCAGAGAATGATGTAAGTGTTAGCCAAAATACTACAAATCCTATAAGCTGGATAAGGCAAACAAACCCAACGAATGCGGCTCTTCCATCAATTACGGAAAGATCTATTACTCCGTACTTCGCTAAATAGATATTAATGACCAAAGTACCAGTGGACAGAAGTGCAATTGGGATAGCCGCAAGTAAGTTGAATAGATTTCCTTTAAAAAAATCCATTTACATAACACTCCTCACATAGCGACTGTTGGGACGTGACCTGGACTGTACATAATGTGACTGGACATAAGCGCAGCCTACCTATATCACGAGCGAGCACTGCGGGCTCGCTAGACGTAAATTGGATGTACTACCACAACTTCCGCCCAAACAGTTCAAACGCAATATCCCAGTGCCGCTCGGCGGCCTCGTGGTGGTAGCCCATGCGCTCGGGGAAGGCGAAGCCGTGGCCGGTACCGGGGATTTTCTCCAGCACATAGTCGGCGCCATGTTCGCGCAGGGCCGCGTCCAGAGCGGCGATTTCGCTGTCGGGCACGAAGGGATCGTGCTCGGCGAAGCCGAAATAGAGGCTGCAATCGGGCAGGATGTTGGGGATGCGCAGATGCGCGGAATCCGGCACGCGGGTGACGTGGGACACGCCGTAGAGCGAGAGCATGGCCTTGAAGCGCTCGGGAAAGGCGCCGGTGACGGCGAGCACGAACTTGCCGCTCATGCAGTAGCCGATGCAACCCATGGCGCCGGGTCGCGCCGCCGGGTGGGCGTCGAGCCATTGGATCAGGCTGCCCGTATCGGAGATGATCATGGCGTTGGTGTGGGCGTACAACAGTTCCATCATCCGCCCGCCGGCCTCGCGCACGCCGTAGCGGTAGTAGAGGTTGGGCATGATGGCGCAGTAGCCCTGGGCGGCGATGCGGCGCACGAAGCCGCACAGTTCCTCGCGCACGCCGGGGGCATCCATGTACAGCACCACCGGCGGGAACGGGCCGCCGGTGGCCGGATGGGCGAGGAAGCATTCCATGGCGCCGTCCGCGGTGGGGACGTCGACCCAGCCTTCGGTGAGTTGCATCGCGTGCGCTCCTTCAGCAGACGCTATCCGCGGCCTGCTTGAAGCGCCGCGCGGTTTCGATGTGCTGGTCCACGGTCAGGTTGGCGTACATGGTCCAGCAGGCCAGATGACTCGCGCCGAGCGCCTTCCAGGCTTCGATCTCGGCGCACCAGGCGTCGGGCGAGCGCAGCGGGATGTCCTCGGGCTTCTGCTTCTTGCCGGCCATCACGCTCGCGTTATTGAGGATGATCCAGGCCTCGATGCCGATTTTCGCGGGGTCGCGGCCGGCCTCGCGGGCGTAGTTGTGCAGCTTCCCGATCATGTGCTTGCCGGCGTCGTCGGGCTTGAAGAAGGCGAACCAGCCGTCGGCGAGCCGCGCGATGCGCTTGATCATGGGATCGGCCCAGCCACCCATCCAGATCGGCATGGGCCGCTGCACGGGCAGCGGGTTGATGCCGGCCTGGGTGACCTTTTCCCAGCGGCCGTCGAAATCCACCAGGTCCTTCGACCACAGCTCGCGCAGCAGCGCGATCTGTTCGTCCATGCGCTGGCCGCGGGTGTGGAAATCCTTGCCGAGCGCTTCGTATTCGACATGGTTCCAGCCGGCACCGACGCCGAGGCGCAGGCGGCCACCGGAGAGCACGTCCACCTCGGCGGCCTGCTTGGCCACCAGCGCGGTCTGGCGCTGGGGCTGGATGACGATGCCGGTGGCGAGTTCCAGTTTCTTCGTGGCGGCGGCCAGATAGCCCAGCAGCACGAAGGGCTCATGAAACTGGAATTCGTGGGTGTAGGGGCCCCACAGCTTGTGGTGAGCCGGGTTGGCACCGAGCACGTGGTCGAACACCACGAGGTGGTCGTAGCCCATGGCCTCGATGGCCTGGGCGTAGTCGCGGATGGCGATGGGATCGGTGCCGATTTCGGTGATCGGAAAGATGACGCCCTTGCGCATGTTGGCCCCCTGGTCATGAATTATGGGTGGGCTTCGAGTCTAGCAGTGTTGGGCGTGTCGCAATCCATGGCCGGAGAGTTTCGGATGCGCTGCGCTTATCCGGCGGCTACGGCGACGCTAGCGGCCGGGCGAAGCTCAGCTCGTGGCCGCTGGGATCGCGAATGTGGAAGAAGCGCTCCCCCCAGGGTGCATCCTCGGGTGCGGTCTCCGGGGTGTAGCCGGCGCCGCGGATGCGCTCGTACAGTGCATCGACGTCGTCGACGTGAAAGATGATGCGGCCCGGGAAGGGTGCCGCGTCGACCACCAGTGCAACGCTCAAGTTGACGTGGCAGTCGCCGGCCGCGAGGCTGGTGAAACGGGCATCGGCGCCACCAAAAGTGACCTCCATTCCCAAGGCCTGATAGAAGGCGACGCAGGCCACCATGTCCCCGGTGCGCAGGGTCACCGCGTTGATCGAGCGAATCCCGCCCGGCGGCTGCGGCTGCTGTGGCATGGCGAGTTCCTCCTCGGCTGCGACGCAACCCATTGTGCCCGAGCTTGCTACCATGGCCGCCGGTTTTTTCACGCACATCCAATCCAGATCATGCCCAGTCCTCAGCTCGCGCCCAGCCACCCCGCCCTGCGCATCCACCCGGTCAAGGGCCGGCTGGTCAACAGTTATCTGATCGAGCAGGGCGAAACACTGGCCGTGGTCGACGTGGCCTGGCGCGGCGAAAAATATGTGCTCGGCCACGTCCGCGAAGTGCTGGGTCGCGAGCCGGAGGCAATCCGTCTGGTGGTCTGCACCCATGGCGATCCCGATCACAGCGGCGGGGTGCGGACCTTGGCCCGGATCTGCGGCGCCCGGGTCGGCCTGCCGCTGGCCACCCACTCGCTGCGCCGCCACCTGGTGCGCGACCCGCTGGGCTTCGTGATCAAGCCGATGACCGCCCTGGTCGAGGGCATGCGGCCGCGGGCCTGGGCGATGTATGCCAGCCCGGCGCGCGGCGCCAGCGCCCGCCAGCTGCCGGCCTGGCAGCCCGAGCCCGGCCCACCGGCGCGCCTGCCCGACACCGAACTGCGGTTCAAACATCGCGCCGAACTGCCCGGCTTCCCCGGCTGGCAGGTGCTGCACACCCCCGGCCACTCCTGGGACAGCGTCTGCTACTACCACGCCGGGAGCGGCAGCCTGATCAGCGGCGACACCTTGCTGGGCAGCACCTCCCGCGGAGTGCTGGTACCGCCTTCGGTCTATGCCAACCCGCTGCAGATGGCGCGCACGCTCAAGCAGCTCAAGGCACTGCGCCCGCACGCGGTCTACCCGGGCCACGGCGGCGCGTTCTTCGGCACCGGGCTGCTCGATCATCTCTAAGGCGGTGCTACCATCCGGCCGAGACCTGCGCCGGAGACCCCCCATGAACGACACCCCGGTCCACGCCGCGCTGCGCGAGCTGCTCGCCGACGCCCGCAACGCGGTGATCTTCACCGGCGCCGGCATCAGCACCGAGTCCGGCATCCCGGATTTCCGCAGCCCGGGCGGCATCTGGTCGCGCCACCAGCCGGTAATGTTCGACGACTTCCTGCGCTCGGAGGAGGCACGCCGCGCATCCTGGCGGCTCAAGTTCGCCCTCGACGAGACGCTGCGCGACGCCCGTCCCAACCGCGGCCACCGCGCGGTGGCCGAGCTGCTGGCGTGCAAGCAATTGCAGGCGTCACTGGGTTGCA
>JADLCO010000232.1 GCA_020847115.1 Pseudomonadales bacterium
CCGCACCCGATGCGCGGCGGATGGCCGAAAGCCTCTGCCAGGAGCTGGAACAGGAGTCCTTTGCGCTCGGCGATCAGAGCGTCAATCTGCATTTCAGCATCGGCATCGCCGCGATCGACGACGACCGCGAAGCCCCTTCCAGCCGGCTGGATCGTTGCCTCAAGGCGGTGCAGTCGCTGGATGCAGAGGGCACCGCCGCCAGCATCCCGGTGCGCTTGTTCGAAGACCTCTACCCCACCAGCCTCGCCGGGCTGAACGAAGAAAACAACATCAAGCAGTTCGTGCGCCAGATGCTGGAAAAGCGCATGCTCGGCCTGGCTTTTCAGCCGATCGTGGCGCTGCGGCAGCAGGAATACGAGGACTACGAAGTCTCCACCCGCCAGACCATCACCGAGCTGCCCCCCGGCATTCCCCAGGACCTGTTCAAGCGCGCATTTCGCACCAGCGTCGCCGGCGATCTGGACCGCTGGGCAATACTGGAGGCCTTCCGGGCACTGCAGTCGCGACTGGCCCAGCACCCGCGGACTCGGTTCTTTCTCAAGATCAGCGCCGTCTCGCTGCGCGACCCCGGCTTCCCCGAATGGCTGAAGATGTCGTTCCAGGCGGCGCGCCTGGAAGCGCAAAATCTGGCTTTTCAGATCGAGGAAAAGGACGCCAGCCTGTCGGTGAGCACGACCCGGGGGCTGGCCGAGCAACTGGGTGCGCTGGGCGTCAAGCTCGGCCTGTCCCACTATGGCCTGGCCAACCCGCCGGGGAGAATCTTCGCCGACGTGAAATTCGACTTCGCCAGGGTCGACCAGTCCTGCGTGCTGCGCGCCGCCACCAGTACCGAGGGCGTGGAACAGCTCACCAGCTGCATCACCGCCGCCAAGGACGCCGGCGTCCGGGTCATCGTACCCTTCGTCGAGGACGCGGCGATCATCCCCCTGCTGTGGCGCTTGGGCGTCGACCACATCCAGGGCTATTACATCCAAAGCCCCGGTGACACCATGGACTACGATTTCAGCAATCCGGAATGATCCGGGCATCGCGATCGCTGATGCCCATCAGGTAGAGAATCCCGTCCAGCCCGAGCTGGGAGATCGACTGCTTTGCGCTGGCCCGCACCAGCGGCTTGGCGCGAAAGGCAATTCCGAGCCCGGCCACGCCGAGCATCAACAGGTCGTTGGCGCCGTCGCCGACCGCGATGGTCTGCTCCAGGCTGATGTTTTCCCGCGCCGCCAGCTCGCGCAGCAGCTCGGCCTTGCGCGCGGCATCGACGATCGGGCCACGCACCATCCCGGTGACCACGCCCGCGACGATTTCCAGCTCGTTCGCGTAGAGGTAGTCGATGCCCAACCGCTCCTGGATGCGGCGGCCGATGCAGGTGAAGCCGCCGGACAGGATGGCGGTCTTGTACCCGAGATTCTTGAGTGTGGCGATCAGGCGCTCGGCGCCCTCGGTCAGGGTCAGGCCCGCGTAGACCTCGTCCAGCACGGCTTCCGGAAGTCCTTTCAACAGCGCCAGGCGCTCGCGAAAGCTGGCCTGGAAATCGAGTTCACCGCGCATCGCCCGTTCGGTGATGGCGGCCACCCGGTCGCCGACCCCGGCGCGGCGCGCCAGTTCGTCGATCACCTCGTTCTCGATCAGGGTGCTATCCATGTCGAAGGCCACCAGGCGGCGATGCCGGCGGAAGATGCTGTCCTCCTGATAGGCGACGTCGATGTCGAGATCGGTGGCGAGCTCCAGCAGCGAGGTGCGCAGACTGGCGAGGTCCGGGGTTTCACCGCGCACCGAGAATTCGACGCAGGCATTGGTGCGCGAACCGGATGCGGCGAGCGGCATGCGCCCGGACAGGCGGGCGATCCGGTCGATGTTGAGTCCGTGGTCGGCAATGATCCGCGTCACCCGGGCGATGTACTCGGCGCGGATCGCCCGCGCCAGCAGCGTGACGATGTGACGCGGCTTGCCCTGCTGCCCGACCCAATGCTCGTAGGCGTCGATGGCGATGGGCGCGAAGCGCACGCTGAGGCCCAGCTCGCCCAGCGCCGTGCGCAGCTGTTCCATCGCCGGGCCGACCTCCTGGGGTCGCGGCACGCCCGCCAGCAGCCCCAGATTCAGGGTGTCGTGGATCACCGCCTGGCCGATGTCGAACACGGTCGCGCCGTGTGCGGCGAGCACTTCGGACACGGCGCTGGTGATCCCCGGCCGATCCGGGCCGGACACGTTGACGAGCAGGATCTCGGTCATGGCTACTGGCCGCGGCGCGCCGTCGGCTTCCTCAACGGGGCTGCATGCGGATGGCGCCGTCGATGCGAATGGTCTCGCCGTTGATGTAACCGTTCTCGGCGATGTGCACCGCGAGCGCCGCATATTCGCGGGGCTCCCCGAGCCGCGACGGATTGGGCACGCTCGCCGCCAGCGACGCCCGCACCTTGTCCGGCATCGCCATCAGCAGCGGCGTGGCCATGATGCCCGGCGCGATGGTATTGACGCGGATGCCGAGGGCGGCCAGGTCACGCGCCATCGGCAGGGTCATGCCCACCACGCCGCCCTTGCTCGCCGAGTAGGCGCACTGCCCCACCTGGCCCTCGTAGGCGGCCACCGAGGCTGTATGGATGATCACCCCGCGCTCGCCGCTTTCCAGTTCGTTCTTCGCCATCGCGGCGGCGGCGCAGCGCGCCACGTTGAAGCTGCCGGTGAGGTTGATGCCGACGATCTTGGTGAAATCTTCGAGCGGCATGGGCTGGTTGTCGCGATCCAGGATCTTCTTGGCCGGACCGATGCCGGCGCAGTTGACCAGCACATGCAGCGCGCCGAAGCGCTCCACCACCCGCGCCACCGCAGCCTCCACCGCCGGCGCCGAAGCCACGTCCACCGCCTCGAACGACGCGTGGTCGGCCCCCAGCGCAGCCACCACTTCGGCGCCCGCAGCGGCGTTGAGATCGAAAATCGCCACCCGGGCACCGCGCGCCGCGAATGCCTCGATCGTCGCCCGACCGAGCCCGGAAGCTCCCCCGGTGACCAATGCGACCTTACCTTGCAGATCCATGACTGACTCCTCGTGACGTGCAAACTGGTGACCGGAATGGCGCGCACCGGGGCGCAACCGCACCACGGACGCCGCGACTACTGAGCTTGGCGACCGCTTGCGGGGCGGTGCTCACCGGGCCGGTATTGTCGGAAAAAGGTCCCCACCCGGCAACCGAGCCCGGGTTACACTCGGCTCCGGCCCCACCGCGTCTCCGCTATGTCGAAGCTATTCATCGACGCCGATACCCTGCTCGCCGAGAGCTTTCGCCTCGCCGCCGCCATCCACGCCAGCGGCTACCGCCCGGACCTGATCCTCGGCGTCTGGCGCGGCGGCGCCCCGATCGCGATTGCGGTGCACGAATACTTCGCCTTTCGCGGCCATCCCTGCGACCACCTGCCGGTGCGGGTCGGCTCCTACACCGGGATCGCCCAACAGGCCGCGCGCATCGCCATCCACGGCCTGCCCGAGCTGCGCACCGAGGCGGCCCGCTACCGGCGGCTGTTGATCGTCGACGACGTGCTCGACACCGGGCGCAGCCTCGCCGCGCTGCGCGACGCCTTGGGCAGCGCGGCCGCGGATCGGGAGCTGCGCATCGCCTGCCCCTGGTACAAGCCGGGCAACAGCCGTACCGGCCTGGTTCCCGACCACCACCTCCACCAGACCGATGCCTGGCTGGTCTTTCCCCACGAACTGGTGGGGCTCGACCGCGATGAGATTCGCGCCGGCAAGGGCCGGCTCGCGCCGCTGTTGCTCGACCCCTCAGGCTGAGCGCGTCAGGCGCTGGCCACGCTGGCGACGCCCTCCGGGAGGGGTTCGGCGTGCAGCACGCCCTCGGCCTGCAGGGCATCCACCTGGGCGGCGGTCAACCCCGCAAGGCGGGTGAAGACCTCGCGGTTGTGTTCGCCCAGGTAGGGCGCCTGCAGGTCGAGGGGCTCGGGAAATTCGGAGAAGCGCAACGGGATGCCGGGGATCTGCAGGTCGCCGTAGCCGCGGTCGTGGATGGTGCGCACCACCTGGCGCTCGATCAGGTGCGGATGCTCCATGGCCTCCGGCACGCTCAGCACCGGCGCCACCGGCACGTGCATGTCCTGCAGGATGCGCAGCGCCTCGTCGCGATCGTAGTCGCGCAGCCAGTCCTCGATGATGGCGACGATTTCCAGACGCCGTTCGACGCGCTTGAGATTGGTGTCGTAGTTGGGATTGTCCACCAGATCGTCGCGGCCCATGGCCTTGCACAGCGGCTGCCACTGGCGCGCCATCACCACCATGAACAGGTAGCCGTCGCGGCACTTGAACAGCCCGAGCGGCGCGGCCGCGTAATGGTGGTGGCCGGAGCGGCGCGGCTGGATCTTGCCCTTGCTGCCGGAATAGGCCTGCACGTTGATCTCGTGCGCATGGAAGTAGGAGTCGAGCAGGGAGATGTCGATGTACTGGCCACGCCCGGTCTTGTGGCGGTACAGGAGCGCCGCGTTGATCGCGGCGAGCGCGTGGACTCCCGCGCTGACGTCGCCGATGCCGAGCATGGGAAAGTATGGCGGCTGATCGGGATCGCCGATCATGTCCATGACCCCGGATACCGCCATGGCGATGTAGTCGAATCCGGGCAGCTCGGACAGCGGACCGCTCTGGCCGAAGGCTGAGATCGAGCACATGATGAGCTCCGGCTTGAGGGCGTGAACCACCTCCCAGCCCAGCCCCAGGCGGGCGATGGCGCCGGGCGAGAAGTTTTCCAGGAGCACGTCGCAGGACCTCACCAGTTCCTTGATCAGCGCCAGCCCCTTGGGATTGCGAATGTCCACGCAGACGCTCTTCTTGCCGCGGTTCTGCTGGATGTAGTAGCCGCTGCGCCCGGCACGCCGGTGGGGCAGCATATGGGTGGGATCGCCCGCCGGCGCCAGTTCGACCTTGATGACTTCGGCGCCCATCTCGGCCAGCAGGCGGGTGGTGGTGGGACCGGCCAGAAACTGGGTGAAATCCAGGATCCGGTAACCCTCCATGATGTGCTGTGGCATGGCTATTCTCCTGAGGATAAGAAGTCCGGGGTCTTCGGCCGCCTACACGGCCTTGGCAAACAGCACCTTGCGCCGCTCCCAGTCGCGCACCTGTTCGGGCGGACAGAGCAGCAGGCGCTTTAGGATCTCCTCGTTGTGCTCGCCCAGCAACGGCGCCTGGATGTTTTCGTCCACTTCATACTTGGAAAAACGCAGCGGCATCCCGGGAATCTGGAATTTGCCCAGCAGGCGATCCTCGATGTCGCGCACGGTGCGGCGCTCGATCATGTGGGGATGGGCCATGGCCTGGGGCACCGAGAGGATGGGCGCGCAGGGAATCCGCGCCTTTTCCAGCACTTCCAGAGCGGCGGCGTCCGAGGACAGGGTCTGCAGCCAGGCCTCGATGAGGGCGATCATCTCCGCGCGGTTGGCCATGCGCGCGTCGTTGTCCTTGAACCTGGGGTCCTCGATCAGGTCCTCGCGGCCCATGGCCCGGCACAGGATCGGCCACTGGTGCAGCAGCGCCAGGATCATCAGGTGCCCCTCCTTCGCCTTGAAGATGCCGCTCGGCCCCACCGCATAGTGGTGGGAGCCGCTGCGGTGGGGAACGATCTTGCCGCCACTCGCGGAATAGGCCTGCACGCTGACTTCATGGTGGTGGAAGTAGGTATCGAGCAGCGAGATGTCGAGCCACTGGCCCCCGGCGCCATTGCGCTCGCGATCGAGCAGTGCATAACCGATCGCGGTCAGCGCGTGCACGCCGGTGCCGACGTCACCGAAGGCGAGCATGGGCATCGAGGGTGCCCGATCCGGCTCGCCGATCAGGTCGGTGACCGCCGCATAGGCCTGGGCGATGTAATCGAAGCCCGGATGCTCGGCGAGCGGCCCTTCCTGACCGAAGGCCGAGATGGAGCACATGATGATGTCGGGGTTGATCTTGCGCACCGTCTCCCAGTCGAGCCCCAGGCGGCCGATCACGCCGGGGGCGAAGTTCTCGATGAAGACATCGCAGTGCCGGAGCAGGCGCTTGATGAGGTCGAGCCCCTCGGGGTGCTTGGGATCCAGGCACAGGCTTTTCTTGCCGCGGTTCTGCTGGATGAAATAGCCACTGCGGCCGTCGCGGCAGAACGGGAAGTTGCGCACCGGCTCGCCGTGCGGGCCGATCTCCAGCTTGATCACTTCGGCGCCCAGCTGCACCATCAGGTTGGTGGCGGCCGGACCGGCCAGGTACTGGGTGATGTCCAGCACCCGGTAGCCGTCGAGTCCGTGTTTGAGTGTCATCTCGGTCATTCCAGGGTCGTAAGCTAGCGATCGCCGCCGACCAGCACGCCGGCTTGGGTCAGCGCCGCGATCTCCTCGGCGGCCACGCCGATCCCGGCGAGGATCTCGGCATTGTGTTCGCCCAGCAGGGGCGCTTCCAGCTCGGTGATCTCGGGATAATCGGAAAAGCGCAGCGGCATGCCGGGGATGTCGAAGTCGCCGATGTGCCGGTCGTGAATGGTGCGCACCGTGCGCCGCTGGCGGAAGTGCGGGTGGGCGATGGTCTCGGCCACCGTGAGCACCGGAGCGCAGGGAATGCGCGCCTCCTGCAGGCGCGCCAATACGCCGTCATCATCGTTCTGCGCCTGCAACCAACCCTCGATCAGGGCCACCACTTCACCGCGGCGGGCGCAGCGGCCCTCGTTGGTGGCGAAATCGGGATGCTCGATCAGATCCTCGCGCTCCATCACCCGGCACAGGGGCGCCCAGAAGTGCAGCGAGCCCATCAGCATGAACCAGCGCCGGCTGCCCTTGAAGATGCCCAGCGGGCACACCGCGTAGTGGTGGGCACCGGAGCGCTTGGGTGCCAGGGCACCGCCGCTGGCGCTGACCGCGTGGACGTTGATCTCGTGGCAGTGGTAGTAGCAGTCGAGCAGGGAGATATCCAGCCACTGCCCCTTGCCGGTGCGGGTGCGGTTGAGCAGCGCGGCATTGATCGCCGCCACCGCGTGTACCCCGGTATTGACGTCGCCGAACGACAGCAGGGGCAGTGCCGGTGGGCCGTCCTCCTCGCCGATCAGGTCGGTGACCCCGGCATAGGCCTGGGCGACGATATCGATGCCCTGCAGCTCGGCCAGCGGCCCGTCCTGGCCGAAGCCGGAGATCGAGCACATCACGATCTGCGGATTGAGCTCCCGCACCCGCTCCCAGCCAAACCCCAGCCGCGCGATCACCCCGGGCGAGAAGTTCTCCAGCAGCACGTCGCTGGTTGCCACCAGCCGCTCCAGCAGCTCGCGGCCCCGCGCATCGCGCAGGTCGAGACACAGACCCTTCTTGCCGCGGTTCTGCTGCACGTAGTAACAGCTGCGCTCGTTCTTGCGGTAGGGCAGCAGCCGGGTGGGATCGCCGCCCGGGGCGATCTCCACCTTGATCACCTCGGCGCCCATCTCCACCAGCAGGCGGCTGGCGGAGGGGCCGGCCAGATACTGGGTGAAATCCAGCACCCGGAAGCCGTCCAGTACGTGCCTGGGTTGCATGGCATATCCCCCCGATTATGGTGATCTCAGTGGGCCGCGCTCACCAGCACGCCCGCGCGTTCGAGTTCCGCCACCGCCGCCGCATCGTAGCCCAGCAGCCCGGTGAGGATCTCGCCGTTGTGTTCGCCCAGGAACGGTGCCTGCAGCTCCGGCAAATCCGGATGCGCGGAAAAGCGCAGCGGCATCCCCGGCATGTCGAACTCCCCCAGCATCCGGTCGGATACGGTGCGCACGGTGCCCCGCGCGCGGTGATGGGGATGCGCGATCGCCTGGGGCACGGTGAGGATCGGCGCCACCGGCACCCGCACCGCCTGCAAGGCTTCGATGGCCGCGGCGTCGGTGGGGAAGCGCTGCAACCAGCCCTCGATCAACTCGATCAGCTCCTGCAGGTTGGCGACCCGCAGTTCATTGGTCTTGAAGCGCTCGTCCTTGATCAGATCCTCGCGCCCCATGGCCTTGCACAGCACCGGCCACTGGTGCAGCAGCGCGAGGATCATGATGTAGCCCTCGGGGCCACGAAAGATCCCGGTGGGCGCGACCGCATAGTGGTGGGAGCCGGCGCGACGCGGCACGATCTTGCCGCCGCTCGCCGAATAGGCCTGCACGTTGACCTCGTGCTGGTGGAAGTAGCAGTCGAGCAGCGAGATGTCCAGGTGCTGGCCGACCCCGGTGCGATGCACGTCGAGCAGCGCGAAACCCAGCGCGCAGGCGGCATGAACCCCGGTGGTGACGTCGCCGATGGCCAGCATCGGCAGGCTCGGCGGCCGGTCCGGCTCGCCGATCACCGAGGTCACCCCGGCATAGGCCTGGGCGATGTAGTCGAAGCCGGACAGGTGGCTGAGCGGCCCGGTCTGCCCGAAGGCCGAAATCGAGCACATCACCAGCTTGGGATTCAGCTCCCGCACCTGCTCCCAGCCGAAACCGAGGCGGCCGATCACCCCCGGCGCATAATTCTCGATGAGCACGTCGCATTCCCGGATCAGCTCCCGCACCACCGCCTGGCTGCGCTCATCCTTGAGATCCAGGCACAGGCTCTTCTTGCCGCGATTCTGCTGCACGTAGTAGGCGCTGCGCTTGTGCTTTCGGTAGGGAAAGGCGCGACTCGGATCGCCGTAGGGCGCCATCTCCACCTTGATGATCTCGGCGCCCATCTCCGCCATCAGGCGGGTGGCGCTGGGGCCGGCCAGATACTGGGTGAAGTCGAGGATCCGGTAACCGTCGAGAATCGGCTGCTTGGCCATATTCCGTTCTCCTGCGCGGCGTCGGTCAGGCCGAAGCCGGCACCGGCTCGCTGGCCAGCACGCCGGCCTGCGCCAGCGCCGCAACGTCGCCGTCCGAGTAACCCAGGGCTTTCAGCACCTCGGCATTGTGTTCGCCCAGGAAGGGCGCCTGCAGCGGCAGATGCTCCGGATACTGGGAGAAGCGCAGCGGCACACCCGGGATCTTGAGCTTGCCGAAGGCGCGGTCGGTCACCGTGCGCACCGTCAGGCGCTCGTTGTGGTGGGGATGGGCCATGGCCTCGGGCACGCTCAGCACGGGCGCCACCGGCACATGGTTTTCCTCCAGGATGCGCACCGCCTCCTCGTCACTGGGGGTGGAACGCAGCCAGGCCTCGATGGCGTCGATCAGCACCTGCTTGTGCTTGACCCGGCCGGCGTTGTCGGCAAAGCGCGGATCGGTGATGAAGCTTTCGCAGCCGATCACCTTCAGCAGATTTTCCCATTGCCCGCCGATGGCGATGATGACGATCCACTTCTCCTTGCCCTTGAACATGCCCAGCGGCGCCACCGCGAAATGGTGCGCGCCGGAGCGGTGCGGCACCAGGGCGCCGTTGGTGCCGTCGTAGCCCTGCACATTGATCTCGTGGCAGTGGAACAGGCAATCGAGCAGGCTGATGTCGAGATACTGGCCACCGCCGCCCATGGCGCGGTGGAACAGCGCCGCGGTGATGGCGCCGTAGGCATGGGCACCAGTGGACACGTCGCCCATGCCGAGGCCGGGGAAATAGGGCGAGCCGTTCTCCTCGCCGATCATGTCGATCACCCCGGCGTAGGCCTGGGCGATGTAGTCGAACCCGGGGCGATTGGCCAGCGGCCCGGTCTGCCCGAACGCCGAGATCGAGCACATGACGAGATCGGGGTTGATGCTGCTGAGCTTGGCGTAGTCGATATTGAGGCGCTTCATCACTCCCGGCGTGAAATTCTCCACCACCACGTCGACGTCCTTGACCAGCTTGTGGATCACCTCCTGGGCACGGGGGTCGCGCAGGTTGAGGCAGATCGATTTCTTGCCGCGATTCTGCTGGATGTAGTAGCCACTGCGACCGTTCTTGAGCGCCGGCATCCCGCGCACCATGTCGCCCGCGGGCGCCGCCTCCACCTTGATCACCTCGGCGCCGGTTTCGGCCATCAGCCGGGTACAGCTCGGCCCGGCGAGCACATGGGTGAAGTCGAGCACGCGCACGCCTTCCAGTACATGTTTCCTGGTCATGATTCCCCCGATCAATGCCAGCCGCATCGCAGCGTCCGGCTGAAGTTATGGAATATGGAAAAACGGCTTGCCCGCATGCTAAGCCCAACCACCACGCCCGGCAATTGCCAGCGGACCGTGGCGCGCGATGCGGGTTGGCTACCGGTGACGACGACCGCCGCCCAACGGCGGCGGCCGATGCATCACGGCAATCAGGACTTGCGCTGCCGCGCCCTCGGCTTGGGCCTGGCCGCGCCGAAATAGCTGCACGGGTTCTTGACCATCAGCGTATCGATGGTCTCCTGCGAGACCCCGGCCTTGCGCATCGCCGGCAGAATGTTGCGGGAGATGTGTGCCACATTCCAGTTCGGCGACGCGGCGATCATGCCGTTCAGGACGCCGGTGTCGCGGCCGCGCCAGCACTGCAGGGTGTCATGGGACAGCATGATGCGGTCGTAGCCGACGCTGAGCAGGCCCATCAGCGATGCCAGGCGCAGCTTGTCCGAGGCGATCGACTCGATGCCGAAACGGTCGAAGCCCAGCCAGGCGCCGCGTTCGAGGATATCGAAATAGTAGCGCATGTCGCCGACGCCGCAGGCGTGGCCGATCAGCACCTTGTTGAAGTCGACCTTTTCCTCTTCGAAGATGTCGAGGGTCTCGCGCCCGTAGGGGTCGAACTCGTCGTTGTGGCACAGGATCGGGGCACCGGTGGCGTTGCTGGCACGCGCCGCCGCGCGCAGACATTTCACCTCGGTGTCCTTGATGCCCTGGCCTGGCGGGGTGACACCATGAATGCCCCCGCAAGCGGTCTTGATGATGCCCGCCTTGATCCCGGTCTTGCCGATCCCTTCGGTGATCTCGCGGGTGTACACCTCGGCAATGCCGTCGACGTCCATCAGCCGGAAATGCTGCGGAATGCCCAATGCGTCGTTGTACAGACCCGTGGCGATGACGATCTGCATCCCGGAACGGTCCGCCATCTCGGCGGAGAATTCGGGATCGCGGCCCAGCTCGATCGGACAGGGATCGACGAAACTCTTGATGCCCAGCTCCCTGATTTCCTTGAGCTTGTCGACGATTTTCTTGCCTTCCTTCTTGCGGTCGAAATCTTCGTGGTCGTGCTCCCAGCCCGGCCAGCCGATGCCCAAGTGCTCGTGAATCAGCGTGGCGCCCAGATCCTGCACTTCGATCGGGCCCAGAACGGAATTGATCGCCATGTCGGTCTCCCCTGCTTTACGGTCATTATCAATAAATGGATGCCGGAGCGGTGGCGCCGCGACGGCAGCACGCCGATGGTGCCGCAGATCATCGCGGCGTGCCAGCGCAACGCACGCGGGGATGATCGCCGCGGGGCTGCCGGTCTACACTGGCGCGGCAAAGCTTGCCAACGATAATCGAGACCAAGGCTGCCCCATGAGCAATCACGAACTCATCCTGCTGCGCGACGCCGACCGGGTGCGCACTCTGACCCTCAACCGCCCCGAAGCACTCAATGCCTTTAACGACGCCCTCTACGATGCCGCCGGCGATGCCCTGCGCGCCGCGGCGGCCGACGATGGCGTCGCCGTGGTGATCCTCACCGGCGCCGGTCGCGCCTTCACCGCCGGTCAGGACCTGGAGGAGATGGCCAACCCGCGCCGCCATGGAGACGGCGAGCCGCATGGCTTTCCCTACTTCATGGACGTGGTCAGCGATTTCCCCAAACCCCTGATCGCCGCGGTCAATGGTCTCGGGGTCGGCATCGGCCTGACCCTGCTGCCCCACTGCGATTTCGTGCTGATCAGCGACCAGGCCCGACTGCGGGCCCCCTTCGCAACCCTGGGCGTGACCGTGGAAGCGGGCAATTCCTATCTGCTGCCGGAGCGCATCGGCTGGACCAATGCGGCGCACCTGCTATACACCGCCGAGTGGCTCGATGCCGATACCTGCGTCGCCCTGGGCCTGGCCTGGAAGAAGATTCCGGCAGCCGAGCTGATGGACGCCGCCCAGGCCCTGGCCCAACCGATCGCGATGATGCC
>JADLCO010000233.1 GCA_020847115.1 Pseudomonadales bacterium
GATGATCTTGCGCGGCGGGGCGGGCGTCATGGGCGGCATTATTCCCGCCCGCCGGCCATTCGTGCCTCTACAATGCCGGTGGCGCCGCGCCCCCGGCACGGCCACCGCGAGCCCGTCTCATGACCACCGCCAGCTACCACCACGCCCGCCATCCGTACCTGACCGCGCTGGGCGCCGCCGCCTGCTTCTCCGGGAACATCGTCGTCGGCCGAGCGCTGCAGGGCGTGATCCCGCCGTTCGCGCTGACCTTCTGGCGCTGGTCCACGGTGGTGCTGATCCTGCTGCCCTTCACCGCCGCCGCGCTGTGGCGCCAGCGCGCGGTGATTCGCCGCCACTGGCCGCTGCTGGCTGCGCTCGGCTGCGGCTCGGTGACCCTGTACAATGGCTTTTTCTACCTCGGCGTGCAGCACAGCAGCGCCATCAACGCTGCGCTGATCACCAGCAGCATGCCGCTGTTGATCGCCCTCTGTGCCTGGCTGTTCGGGCGCGAGCCGATCGACGCGCGCCAGTGGGCCGCCATTGCCCTGTCGCTGGTGGGCATCCTCGCAATCCTGGCGCGAGGCGATCCCGCCGCGGTGCGCGACGTGCGCTTTGGTGGCGCCGACCTGTGGCTGCTCGCGGCTTCGCTGTGTTGGGCGCTGTATTCGGTGCTGCTGCGGCGCAGCCCGGCGGCATTGAACGGTCTGCCGTTCCTGTGCCTGACCAGCGCTGCCGGGGTCGTGACCACCGTGCCCGTCTACCTCTGGGAGCGCGCTTCCGGGGCGGCGATGGTGGTGACGCCCACCAGCTTGGGCGCCGTCGCCTTTCTCGCGGTGGTACCGGCGCTGAGCGCCTACTTTCTCTATGCCCGGGCGGTGCTGGCGCTGGGACCAACCCGCACCGGAATCTTTCTCAATTTGTCGCCGGTGTTCGCCATCGCCGCCGCCATCCTGTTCCTCGGCGAAAGGCTGCACGCCTATCACCTGTTCGGGGTGGCGATGATCGCGCTGGCGTTGCTGCTCAACAGCCGTGGCGGTCGCTGAACGGCGCTCACAGCGCCGCCACGAGCGACCCCAGCACGGCACCGAGCAACAGCGCCATCTGCGCCAGGGCGCCGACCATGAACCCAGTGCCGCGCCGCTCGGCATCCGCCACATAGCCGCGGAAGTACAGCCAGCGGCCGAGGATGAAGACCAAACCCAGCACGCCGGCCAGGGTGGCGCTCACCCAGGTGGCGAACAGCAGCATCGCGGGGATGAACACCACCAGCTGCTCGAGCGTGTTCTGCTGTACGCGGAAGCGGCGCTCAAACTCCGGATGCCCGGTGATCGCCGGCGCCGGTACCCCGTAGCGAACGCGCGCCTGACCGACGACGATGCAGAAGCCGAAATACTGGATCAGCGCCAGAGCGATGACGAAGTGAACACCGGGATGGTCCATGACAGTCTCCTCGAGGGTTGAAAATATTCAGCCGAGCTGCCGCGCCAGCTCGGCATAGCGGTCGAGCAGCGGCTCCACCTCGGCGGCGGGTGCGGGCGGCAACGCCAGGATGCAGCGTGCGACGCCAGCGTCACGCGCTCGGGCCAGCACCTCGGCCTTGGGCGGCGCGGCGAAGATGGAGACCTCGAAGCGATCGGGGTCGCGGCCGGCAGCGCGCACCCGCGCCCGCACCTCGGGGAGGCGTTCGAGAATCTGGTCGCGGCCGAAGATCGGCATCCAGCCGTCGCCGTACTCGATGGCCCGCGCCACCGCACCCGGAAAGCCACCGCCGACGTGGATCGGCGGATGCGGCCGCTGCACCGGCTTGGGCCAGGCGAACACCGGGTCGAAAGCGACGTACTGGCCGTGAAACTCGGCCTGCTCCCGGGTCCAGAGTTCCTTCATCGCCAGGATGCGCTCGCGCAGCAGTGCGAAGCGGGACTTGAATTCGGTGCCGTGATTGCGCATTTCCTCGGCGTTCCAGCCGCCGCCGACGCCGAACAGGAAGCGTCCGCCGGACACGCGGTCGAGCGTGGCGACGCTCTTGGCGGTGTGCAGCGGGTCGCGCTGCACCACCAGGCAGATGCCGGTGGCGAGCCTGAGCCGGCTGGTCACCGCGGCGGCCGTGGCGAGGGCCACGAAGGGCTCGTAGGTCTCGCGGTACATGTCGGGCAGATTCGGCCCGCCCGGCCACGGCGATTCGCGCCGCACCGGGATGTGGCTGTGTTCGGGCAGCCACAGCGATTCGAAGCCGCGCGCCTCGGCCGCCTGTGCCAGCACCGCCGGCTGGATGCTGTACTCGGTGGGAAAGATGGTCAGGCCGTAATGCATGGATGAGTCACCTCGCCGCGGTACCGCGAATGCTCAGCCGCGCGCGCTCCGCGGGCGATGCGCAACTGACCTTCAGATCCTTCACCAGGCCGTCGGCGATGCCGTAGATCCAGCCGTGCACGGTCACATCCTGCTCCCGCGCCCAGGCCGCGCGCAGCACCGTAGTGTCGCACACCGCCTGCACCTGGGCGCGTACATTGTGCTCGCACAGGGCGTCGAGCCGCTGCTCGGCCGGCAGCGCGTCGATGTGCGCGCAGCGCCCATGCACGGCCTGGATGTTGCGCAGCCAGTTGTCGATCAGGCCCAGCGGGCGGCCGTCGAGTGCCGCCTGCACGGCGCCGCAGCCGTAATGGCCACAGATGATCACATGGCGCACCTGCAGCACTTCGACGGCGTACTGGAGCACGGCCAGACAATTGAGGTCGGTCTGGTGGACCAGGTTGCCGACGTTGCGGTGGACGAAGATCTCGCCGGGCAGCAGACCCACGATCTGGTTCGCCGGTACCCGGCTGTCGGAACAGCCGATCCACAGGTATTGCGGCCGCTGCTGGCCAAGCAACCGGGTGAAGAACTCTGGATCGCTGGCCTTGACCCGCGCCGCCCAGGCGCGGTTGGCGGCGAGAAGGTTGTTCAGATCGGACATCGTTCGGCCCTGGTTCTGCGCTGGCCGGTCAGGCCACCTCGAATCCAGCGTAACCGCTGGCCTTCACCTCGTCGCAGATGCGGTGATAGTTGCCCGCGCCACCGATGTAGGACAGCAGCCGCCGCGGTTTGCCCTCGATGTTGGCGCCGGTGTACCAGGAAGTGGTGCGCATCATCAGGGTGGCGGCGGCGACTTCGTCGTGGTGCTTGACCCACTCCTGTTCCTTCTCCGCGGTGGGCTCGATTGCAGTGTGGCCGTGGTCGCGCAGCCAGGCGACGCAATCGGTCACCCAGTCCACCTGATATTGCAGGCAGGTGGTCATGTTGCAAAACGCCGTGGACGGCGCGAGCGGCCCGGCCACGGTGAACAGGTTGGGGAAGCCGTGCACCTGCAGGCCCAGGGTAGAGCGGATGTCGCGATGCCAGAGGTCGGACAGCGAGCGGCCCTCGCGGCCGTGCACGTCCATCCGCGTCAGCGCGCCGGTGCCGGCATCAAAGCCGGTGGCGAGCACCACCACGTCGAGCTCGTATTCGCGGCCGCCGACCACCAGGCCGTTTTCGGTGAAGCCGGAGATCGGCGTCTGGCGCACGTCAACCAGCTCGACGTTGTCGCGGTTGAAGACATCGTAGTAGCCGGTTTCCAGCGGCACCCGGTAGGTGCCGAAACCATAGCTGTAGGGCACCAGCTTCTCGGCCAGCACCGGATCCTGGATCCGCGCGCGGATCTTGCCGCGCACGAACTCGGAGACCTCCTCACTGGCTGCGGGATCGGTCACCAGCTCCGGGAAGCCGCCGAGCCAGAAATCCAGGGAACCCTCCGCCCACAGCTTCTCCAGCGCTTCGCGCCGCTGTTGGGGGGTCATCCGGTAGTACTCGCCCGGCTGGTAGGCGAAATCGGTGGCAAAGCCGGCGAAGGTGTTGCGCACCTTGGCGCGCAGCTCCGGATAGCGGGCGCGCAGCGCGGCGCGAGCCGCATCGTCGTAGCGGTCGTTGCGCATCGCCACCGCGTACTGCGGGGTGCGCTGGAACACCTTGAGTTCGGCAACCTGACCGGCGATGGTCTGGATCACCTGGATACCGGTGGCACCGGTGCCCACCACCCCGACTCGCTTGCCGGTGAGGTCGAGGCCGGCGCGCGGCCAGCGCGCGGTGTGGGCGATCACGCCGCGATAGCGCTCGTGGCCCGGAAATGGCGGCACCAGTGGCGCCGACAGCATGCCCGCGCAGCTGATGAAGAACTGTGTGCGCAGCACTTCGCCGCCCTCGGTGATCAGCGTCCAGCGCCGGGCGTGATCGTCCCAGCGCGCCGACACCACCCTTCGGTTGAAACGGATGTCTTTGCGCAGATCGAACTTGTCCGCGACGAAGCGCAGGTAGCGCTCGGTTTCCGGCTGTGCCGGGAAGCGCTCCTGCCAGTTCCACTCCTGCAGCAGCTCCTCGGAAAACCAGTACTGATAGACGTAGGAATGCGAGTCGACCCGGGCGCCGGGATAGCAGTTCCAATACCAGGTGCCGCCGACGTCGGCGGCGGCATCCAGCGCGCACACCCGCAAGCCCATCTCGCGCAGGCGATAGAGCTGGTAGAGGCCGGCGATACCGGCGCCGATGACCACGGCATCGTATTCGGCCACGGCCTGGTCGGTGGCGGGGGAAACAGCGGTGGACATGGATGATCTCCTCGTTGGTAGGCTGCCGGTGACGCGATCCGGGAGCGGAGTATAACCGCGCCCCGGCGGCCTCAGGACTGGCGCCCGCCGCTCGTCTGGGGCACCGGTGCCGGCCGGGTCAGCTCCGGCCAGGCGGCACGCAGATAGCACGCCATCGACCACAGGGTGAGCAGCGCGGCGGCATAGAGCAGCACCACCCCGACCTGGCTGAGCAGCGGACTGGTATCTGGCGGGAACAGCAGCAGGGCGACGATGGCGATCATCTGCAGGCTGGTCTTGATCTTGCCGATACCGGATACGGCGACGCTGGCGCGCCGGCCCAATTCGGCCATCCATTCGCGCAGCGCCGAGATCACCAGCTCGCGGCCAATGATGATCATGGTCGGCAGGGCAAACTCCGGAGTGGCGTGCTGCTCCAGCAGCAGCACCAGGGCGACCACCACGATCAGTTTGTCTGCCACCGGATCGAGGAAGGCGCCAAAGCGGCTCTCCTGGCCGAGCCGCCGCGCCAGGTAGCCATCGGCCCAGTCGGTGAGGGCGGCCAGGCCGAACAGGGCGGCACTGGCCAGCGCGTGCCATTTCCAGGGCAGATAAAAGACCACCACCAGCAGCGGGATCATGGCCACGCGCAGCAGGGTCAGGGAATTGGGCAGGTTGACCATGGGGCTTCCATCCTGGGCGGCAACAACCTAGCCGCTGTGCAGGGCACTGTAAATAGCATCCGCGACCTTGCGGTCGATGCCGGGGACCTTGACCAGATCCGCGACGCTGGCCTGGGCCACTGAGTCGAGGCCGCCGAAATGGCGCAGCAGCTCGCGGCGGCGCTTGGGGCCGACCCCCGGGATGCCCTCCAGCCGCGACACCCGCCGCGCGCGCTCGCGCCGCCCGCGGTGACCGGTGATCGCGAAGCGGTGCGCCTCGTCGCGGATCTGCTGGATCAGGAGCAGACTGCGCGGATCCGCGACCAATTCCCGCGGCCGCTCATCGAGGTTCAGCAACAGCGTCTCCAGGCCCGGTTTGCGCGCGCTGCCCTTGGCGACGCCGACCACCAGCACCCCGACCACGCCCAACTCGTCGAGCACCCGCCGGGCGATGCCGAGCTGGCCGCGGCCGCCGTCGATGAATAGCACGTCGGGCAGTTCGCCCTCACCCTGCTGCAGGCGCCGGTAGCGCCGCGTCAGCGCCTGCGCCATGGCCCCATAGTCGTCGCCGGCGGCCACGCCCTCGATGTTGAAGCGCCGGTACTGGCTCTTGAGCGGCCCGTCGCTGCCGAACACCACGCAGGACGCCACCGTGGCCTCGCCGCTGGCATGGCTGATGTCGAAGCACTCCAGCCGGCGCGGCGGATCGGGGAGCCCGAGCAGTGCCACCAACGCCTCGAAGCGCTGCCGGGTGTTGCGCGAAGCGGCGAGATGGCCAGCCAGATTCTGCGCCGCGGTGCGCTGCGCGGTGTCCACCCAGCGCGCCCGCGGGCCCCGGGTGCGGCTGCGGATCGCCACCCCGCGGCCAGCGGCCTCGGTGAGCGCGGCGGCGAGCAGCTCGGCCTCCTCGATGGCGGCGCCGAGCAGCAGTTCGCGGGGGATGTCCACGGCGACGCCGCGCTCCAGGTAGTGCTGGGAGACGAATTCGGCGAGTACCTCACCGGGCTCGGCTCCGGGCGGGATGGTCGGATAGAAACTGCGGCTGCCGAGCATGCGCCCGCGGCGCACGTAGAGCACGTGCACGCAGGCGCGCTCGGCGCCGGCGGCGACCCCGATCACGTCGAGATCGCCGCTGCCGGCCTCGATGCTCTGCTCGGCCTGGATGGCGCGCAGCGCCGCGATCTGATCGCGCAGTTGCGCCGCCGCCTCGAACTCGAGCCGACCGCTCGCCGCCTCCATCTCGCGCTCCAGTTCGCGGGTCAGCTCGCGGCTCTTGCCCTCCAGAAACAGGCGCGTGCGGCGCACGTCGCGAGCGTAGGCGTCGGCCGCGATGAAGCCCACGCAGGGCGCCGTGCAGCGCCCGATCTGGTACTGCAGGCAGGGCCGCGAGCGGTGCCGGAATACGCTGTCCTCGCACTGGCGGACACGAAAGATCTTCTTCAGGAAGGTGAGCGTCTCGCGCACTGCGAGCGCATTGGGATAGGGCCCGAAATAACTGCCCTTGGCGCGTTTGGAACCCCGGTGCAACGCCAGCCGCGGGAATTCGTCGCGCTCGGACAAAAACAGATAGGGATAGGACTTGTCGTCGCGAAACAGGATGTTGAACGGCGGCTGGTACTCCTTGATCAAATTCTGCTCGAGGATCAGTGCCTCCAGCTCGGTCCGGGTCACGGTGACCTGGACGCTGGCGATGCGCTGCACCAGTGCCGCAGTCTTGGGCGCCAGCCCGCGCTGACGAAAATAGCTCGCCACCCGCTTGCGCAGATTCTTGGCCTTGCCGACATAGAGCACGGCGCCGTCGCCACCGAGCATCTGGTAGACGCCGGGATGTTCGGTGAGGCTGTGCAGAAATGCCTTGACGTCGAAGGTCATGGGAATGGCCGCCGGGTCCCGGGCGCGCCGCCCGCTTCAGAGTACTTCGTCGGGGTCCACCAGCCGCGCCTTGACCGCGGCCAGGGCCAGCTCGACATCATTGCCCACCCCGAGTTTGTCGAAGATGCGGTATTTGTAGGTATTGATGGTCTTGGGGCTAATGCTGAGCACCGCGGCGATCTCGCCACAGCGGTGGCCGCTGGCGATCATCTGGGCGATCTGCAGTTCGCGCTGCGACAGACTGGCGAAGGGCGAGCCCGTGGATGCGGGCTTGAAGCTACTGGCGAGCAACTGCTGGGCGATCTCCGCGCTGACGTAGACGCCACCCTCGAGGATGGTCTGCAGCGCCCGCTGCATCTCCTCGCGGTCGGTGCGCTTGGTGATGTAGCCCACTGCGCCCGCCTTCAGCAGCTGCGCCGGGCGAATGTCGTCATCGACCATGGTGACCACGATGACCTTGAGCCCGGGATTGGTCACCAGCAGGCGCCGGGTGGCCTCGATGCCGCCCATGCCCGGCATGCGGATGTCCATGATGACGATGTCGGGGCGCAGCTCGCGGGCCATGCCCAACGCCTGCTCGCCGCTGGCGGCCTGGCCGATCACCTTCACGCCGGACACCTGGCCGATGATGCCGCAAATGCCCATCCGCACCACGTCGTGATCGTCGACGACGAGGACATTGAGCGGGGTCTGGTGGAGATCGGCGAGGCTGATCATGGCGCAAGCCTAGCACCCCGGGATGGGTTCGGCCACGCGCGCGTCGGCGCGCCACTGCCGAACCGGGCGGGCACGGCGGAAGGTGACGCTGATCCGCGGCGCTGCGACGCCGGACTCCTTCGGGATCCGGTGCCGCCAATGGCGCTGCATGCCACCCGCCATCAGCAGCAGCGCGCCATCCCCCAGATCCAGGCGGTGGCGCAACGAGGCGCCGCGATGGCGCAGTTCGAAGCGCCGCGTCGCCCCCAGGCTCAGCGCCGCAATCACCGGTTGCGGCCCGAGTTCGGCCTCGTCGTCGCTGTGCCAGTCCACGCTGTCGGCACCGGACCGATACAAATTGAGCAGCGCACTGTTGAAGCGGTGTCCGGTGGCGCCCTCGACGGCTGTCCGCAGCGCGGCCAGCGCCGGCGTCCAGGCATGGCGTGCCAGGCGGGCGCCGGAATAGCCGTAGCCGGCGCCGGGATCGCCATACCAGGCATTGAGCCGGGGAATGCGCAGCCGGCGCCCGGCGATGCGGATCTCGCTCTGCTCCCAAGGCGTCTCCCGCTGCAATGCCGCGAACAGCTCGCGCGCCGCGTCCGCCGCCAGCCAGGCCGGCCACCAGGCCAGCTCGGCGTCGGGCAGCGCCAAGCGTTCCACCGGGGCGAAACCGGCCAGTAAGCCGCTCACGACCAATGGCCCCCGAGGATGCGCGGCTCGGGGATCAGCTCCACCCCGAAGTGGGCCCGCACCGAAGCGCGGATCGCGGCGGCCAGGGCGAGCAGCGCCCGGGCACCGCCGCCGCGGTGGATCAGCACCAGCGCCTGGCGATCGTGGACCGCGACACCGTCGCGCGCGACGCCTTTCCAGCCGCACTGCTCGATCAGCCAGGCGGCGGCGAGCTTGACCCGCCCCCCGGGCGCCGGAAAAGTCACCAGTCCGGGGAAGCGCGCCGCCAGCGCCTGCGCCTGTTCGGCCGGCACCACCGGGTTTTCGAAAAAGCTGCCGGCGTTGGGCAGCACTGCGGGATCGGGCAGCCGGGCGCGGCGCAGTGCGCACACCGCGGCGGCCACCGCAGCGGGCGTGAGCGGCCCCGGCGGGTGCTCCGCCAGCGCCGCGCGCAGCGCCGGATAGTCCAGCACCAGGTGCGGGGTGCGGCACAGCGCGAGGGTTACCGAAACGATCAGCCAGCGGTCGCGCCCGGCGCGTTTGAAGAAGCTGTCGCGGTAGCCGAAGGCGCATTCCCCGCGGTCGAACCGGCGCAGCGCGCCAGTGGCGATCTCGAGCGCCTCGAGCGCGACGAACCGCTGCGCCAGCTCGACGCCGTAGGCGCCGATGTTCTGCACCGGCGCCGCGCCCACCGTGCCCGGAATCAGCGCCAGATTCTCGAGCCCGTACCAGCCCTGCGCCAGGCTGTATTCCACCGTGGCGGGCCAGTCCTCCCCCGCGCCCAGGCGCAGTTCCAGCTGATCCCCTCCCTGGGCCACCAGCGCGCGGCCGCGGATAGCGACCCGGATCAGCAGGCCGGGCAGGTCACCGGCCAGCACCACGTTGCTGCCGGCCCCAAGCACGGTGACCGCGAGCCCGCGCTCGCGGGCGAAGGCCAGCGCCACCTGGGCCTCGTCGAGATCGGTAACGGTAGCGAAATGCGCTGCGCGGCCGGGCAGCGCGAGCGTATTGAACCCGCGCAGTTCGACGTCGGGGCGGATGTCCACCCTAGATCCCGTGGCGGGCACGCAGCGCCGCGAGCAGCTGCTCGGCGCCCTGCTCGATCAAATCCAGCACCTGCTCGAAGTGACCGGCATCGCCGCCGTAGGGATCGGGCACCTCCAGCGCCGCCGCCAATCCCGCAGCGCGCAGGAACAGGTCGAGCCGACCGGGAAAGCCGGCCGGCCGCAGCCGTTCCAGGTCGCGCAGGTTGGCGCTGTCCATGGCCAGGATGTAATCGAACCGGTGAAAGTCCGCGGGCTCCACCCGCCGCGCGCGCAGTGTTTCGAGATCGTAGCCGCGCGCAGTTGCGGCGCGCCGGGTGCGCGGGTCGGGCGGCTTGCCCAGGTGCCAGTCGCCGGTGCCGGCGGAATCGATGCGAAAGTGGGGGCCGAGCCCGGCCGCGGCGACGCGAGCGGCGAACACGCCCTCCGCCGTGGGCGAGCGGCAGATGTTGCCCAGGCACACGAACAGCACGCCGATGGGTGCACCCGCGCTCATCGCCCGCCACCCTCGAACCAGGCACGGACCCGCGCCAGATCGGCCGGGGTATCGACGCCGCCGGGCACCGGCGCCGCCGCCAGCGCGACGTGGATAGCCACGCCGTTGGCGAGAAAGCGCAGCTGCTCCAGGCACTCCACCGCCTCCAGGGGCGCCACCGGCCAGCCGGTGAAGGCGCGCAGGGCGGCGACGCGGTAGGCGTAGAGCCCGATGTGGCGCAGCGGCGGGTAGCGCGGGTCGAGCGGCGATTCGCCACGCAGCGCGCGATCCCGCGCCCAGGGGATGGGCGCGCGGCTGAAATACAGCGCGCGGCCGGCCGCGGCGACCACCTTGACAGCGTTGGGATCGGCGAACGTCTCGCCATCGGTGATGGGCTCGCACAGGGTGGCGACCCCGCACTCGGGATGGGCGGCAAGGTTGGCCGCCACCTGATCGATCACCGCCGCCGGCAGCAGCGGCTCGTCGCCCTGCACATTGACCACGATGACGTCATCGGCCCAGCCTCGCTGACGGGCGACCTCGGCGAGGCGGTCGGTACCGGAGGCATGCTCCGCTGCGGTCAGGCACACCTCGCCCCCGGTGGCGGCCACTTGTGCGCGGATCGCCTCGTGATCGGTGGCCACGATGACCGTGGCGGCGGAACTGGCCGCGGCCGCCCGGCGCACGCGCTCGATCATCGGCAAGCCGGCGATTTCGAGCAGCGGCTTTCCGGGCAGGCGGGTCGACCCATGGCGGGCCGGAATCACACAGTAAAACTTTATTTTCAATGCATTACCACGTAAATCAAATGTCGATTCATTAAATCAGATTCTCGATTCCCGCGAGCAACACGGCCCAATCGGACTCCGCCAGCTCAGCCGCGACCTCGAGCACCCAGATGCGGGGATCGGCGCTTTCCGCACATTTGACTGCATCCTTGGCGGTGATCACCACCGGCAGCGCATCGTCAAACTCCAGGTCCGCCGTGCCGAGCGGGTGGTGATCAGGCAGTACACGCAGATCCACCGTCAAGCCCAGCGCGCGCAGGCTGTCGGCAAAGCGCTGCGGGTGGCCGATCGCGGCCACCGCATGGGCCCGACGCGCCGCGCCCCAGTCCGCAGGCAGTGCCGGCGCTGCCACCCAGGTGCCGGTGGCGAGCTGGCGCAGCCCCAGCGGGCGCAGCTCCATGCGCAGGGCGGCGACGCCGGGCGGCTGGTAGCTGCCGCCATTGACGATCACCGCATCGACCGCGGCGAGCCGCGCCGGCGGCTCGCGCAGCGGCCCGGCGGGCAGGCAGCGGCCGTTGCCCAGCCCGCGCACGCCGTCGACCACCGCGATCTCGAAGTCCCGATGCAGGCGATAGTGCTGCAAGCCATCGTCGCTCA
>JADLCO010000234.1 GCA_020847115.1 Pseudomonadales bacterium
CGGTGAGCAGGTTGCCGCCGCCTTCCCCGGCCGCGGTGTGGAATGGGTGGAGCAGGCCGAACAGCGTGGCACCGCCCACGCCGTGCAGCAGGCGCTGCCGGGGCTGGATGATGCAGCGGTCGCACTGATCCTCTACGGCGACGTACCCCTAGTCCAGCCCGCCACCCTCGAGCGGCTGCTGATCGCGGCGCGGCACGGGGCGTTGGCGATAGTCACCAGTTTTCCCGCCGATCCCGCCGGCTATGGCCGCATCCTGCGCGATACCCAGGGGCGGGTCACCGGCGTGGTGGAGCATCGCGACGCCACCCCGGAGCAGCGCGCCATCGCGGAGGTGAACACCGGCATCCTGGCGCTGCCGGTGGCACGGCTGCGCAGCTGGCTCGAACGCATCGGCAATGCCAACGCCCAGGCCGAGTACTACCTCACCGACATCGTGGCCCTGGCCGTCGCCGATGGCGTGGCAGTGGCAACCTGCCAGCCGGTCGCTCCGGCCGAGGTCGAGGGCGTCAACGATCGCGCCCAGCTCGCGCACCTGGAGCGCTGGGTCCAGCGGCGCCGAGCCGAGGAATTGATGGCGGCGGGGGTCAGTCTGGCCGATCCGGCCCGCTTCGATTGTCGCGGTGTGCTGAGCGTCGGCGAGGACGTGTGGATCGACGTCAACTGCGTGTTCGAAGGCCGGGTGATACTGGCCGATGGGGTGCGCATCGGTCCCCACTGCGTGATCCGCGATGCCGAGATTGGGCGCGGCGCGCAGATCAAGGCCCATACCGTGATCGAGGGCCCGGCGACGATCGCCGCCGGCGCCCAGATCGGCCCCTTCGCGCGCTTGCGCGAGGGTTCGCGCATCGGCCGCGATGCGCGCATCGGCAACTTCGTCGAGACCAAGCAGGCCGAGCTGGGTGCCGGCGCCAAGGCCAATCATCTCGCCTACGTCGGCGACGCCCGTGTCGGTGCGGGCGTCAACCTGGGCGCCGGCACCATCACCTGCAACTACGATGGCGCGCGCAAGCACCGCACCGAGATTGGTGATGGCGCCTTCGTCGGCTCCAACAGCTCCCTGGTGGCGCCGGTGCGGATCGGCGCCGGCGCCACCGTGGGCGCCGGTTCCACCATCACCGCCGAGGTGCCCGAAGGCCACCTCGGCGTGGGCCGGGCCAAGCAACGCAACATCGCCGGTTGGCAGCGGCCGACCAAGACCGAAGGCGAGCACTGACCATGTGCGGCATCGTCGCGGCCGCCGCCCAGCGCAATGTGGCAGCCATCCTGCTGGAGGGCCTGAAGCGCCTCGAATACCGCGGCTACGACTCCGTCGGCATGGCGATCCTCGGCGAGGACGGCCTGCAGTGCCGCCGCCACGCCGGCAAGGTCGCCCTGCTGGCGGCGGATCTGGCGCGCACGCCGTTCCCCGGCCAGCTCGGCATCGCCCACACGCGCTGGGCGACCCATGGCAAGCCCAGCGAAGTGAATGCTCACCCGCACCGCTCGGGGCCGATCGCCGTGGTGCACAACGGCATCATCGAAAATTACCGGGCGCTGCGCGCCGAACTGGAGGCTGCCGGCTACCAGTTCCACTCGGAGACCGACACCGAGGTCGTCGCCCACCTGGTCCATGATCTGGTGCGCCAGGGCCACGACCTGGCGGCGGCGCTGGCCGCCGCCCTGCCCCGCTTGGAAGGCGCCTACGCGCTCGCGGTCCTCTCCGCCGCCGAGCCCGGCACCCTGGTCGGTGCCCGGCGCGGCAGCCCGCTGGTAGTGGGCATCGGCATCGAGGAGAGCTTCCTCGCTTCCGATCCCTTGGCACTGCGTCAGGTCACCGACCGCTTCATCTACCTCGAAGAGGGCGACCAGGTCAGCCTGACCGCCGCGAGCTATCGCATCCGCGACCGCGCCGGGCGCACCGTGGCGCGGGAAATCCACACCTTCTCCGACCCGTTGGATGCCGCCGACCGGGGTGGTTTCCGCCACTTCATGCTCAAGGAAATCCACGAACAGCCGGCGGTGTTGGCCGCCACCCTCGAGGGCCGCGTCAGCGCCCGTCAGGTGTTGCCGGAAGCCTTCGGCACCGCGGCTCCGGATCGTTTCGCGGCGGTCGAACACGTCCATGTGGTGGCCTGCGGCACCAGCTACCACGCCGGGCTGGTGGCACGCTACTGGCTGGAGGACTGGGCCGGCATTCCCTGCCAGGTCGAGGTGGCCAGCGAATACCGCTACCGCCACGTCGTGGTCCCGCAAAACACCTTGCTGGTCGCCATCTCGCAATCCGGCGAGACCGCCGACACCCTCGCGGCGCTGGCGCAGGCGAGGGACGCCGGCTACCTCGACACCCTGGCAATCTGCAACGTCGCCGCCAGCTCCCTGGTGCGCGCCACCGGGCTCGCCCTGCTCACCCGAGCCGGCCCGGAGATCGGCGTTGCCTCCACCAAGGCGTTCACCACCCAGCTGGTCGCCCTGCAGCTGCTGTGCATCGCCATCGCCCGCGCCAAGGGCCGGCTGGCGGCCGCGCGCGAGGCCGAGCTCGTCGCCGCGCTCCAGAGCCTGCCTGCGCTGGCGCGCAGCGTGCTCGCCCTGGACCCACAGATCGAGGCCACCTTCGACGGGTTTGCCGACAAGCACCACGCGCTTTTTCTGGGCCGCGGGGTCCACTATCCCATCGCCCTGGAAGGCGCCCTCAAGCTCAAGGAAATCTCCTACATCCACGCCGAGGCCTATCCCTCGGGTGAGCTCAAGCATGGCCCCCTGGCCCTGGTCGACGCCGACATGCCGGTGGTCGCCGTGGCGCCCAACAACGAGTTGCTGGAAAAGCTCAAATCCAATCTGCACGAGGTGCAGGCGCGCGGTGGCGAGTTGTTCGTGATCGCGGATCGGGACGCCGGCTTCGCCAATCAGGCGGGCATTACCGTGGTCAGCCTGCCCCATGTGCCGGCCAGCCTCACACCGATGATCTACACCCTGCCGCTGCAGCTGCTCGCCTATCACGTCGCGGTGCTCAAGGGCACCGATGTCGATCAGCCGCGCAATCTGGCCAAATCGGTGACCGTGGAGTAGCGGCGGCGGATTCTGGTCCGCGCCGACCTTCTCTGGCCGTCCGCAGCGTCTTTCACGGCCAGCCGTCGCTCGCCAAAACGGCCTCCAGTGGTTGCGGCATGGCGATGTGAAAACCCTGGGCATAGTCCACGCCCAGTTGGCGCAACATGGCCAGCTGGGTAGCGTTCTCCACGCTTTCGGCAACCGTGGCGATGCCCATGATGTGCGCCAGGTGATTGATGGTATCGACCATCGCCAACTCGACCTCGCTCAATTCGATGCGGCGGATGAAAGCCCCGTCGATCTTGAGAAAATCCACCGGGATCTCCTGCAGATAGCGCAGCGACGACAGCCCACTGCCGAAGTCGTCGAGCGCCAGATAGCAGCCGTGGGCGCGCAGGCGGTGGATCAGCGCCAGCGCCCCGTCGAACTGGCGGATCGCGGCGGTCTCGGTGATCTCGAATTGCAGCTGCCGGGGATCGACTCTCGAACGCTCGAGGGCGTCGAGGATGAAATCGGTGCTCGATTCGTCGCTGATGGTGGCGCCGGACAGGTTGAGCGACAGCTTCAAACCCACCCGCTGGCGGGCGGGGAGGCGTTGCAGTACGCGCAGCGCTTCGGTGACCACCCAGCGATCGATGTCGTCGATCAGGCCATAGCGCTCCGCCGCGGGAATGAAATGCTGCGGGGAAATCAGTTCGCCGTTGCGGTCGACCATCCGCACCAGCACTTCGCAGTGCCGGACCGACTGCTCCCGCTGCTCGGTGAGCGCCACGATGGGTTGATAAAACAGCCGGAAGCGACCTCCTTCCAGGGCCTCGCTGATGCGCGGCACCCACAGCGACAAGCCATCGTGATGGGCCCCGCCGGTCGGGCAGTGGGCGCGGTTGCGCCCCAGTTCCTTGGCCTTGTTGCAGTTCGCGGCGGCCGCCACCAGCACGTCGATATCGGATTCCACGCGCCGATCGAACACTTCGCAGCCCAGGTTGACGCCGATGCGCAGGCGGCGATCTCCCCATGGAAAGGTGAAGTCGCCGAACGCGCCGAGCACCGCCTTGGTGAGCGCCTCGGCCGCCGCGGCGTCGGCGTCCGCCAGGAGAATGGCGAATTCGTCGTTCCCGGCCCGGGCGAGGACGTCGCCGGGCTGGATCAGGCCGGCCAGCACTCGGCCCACTTGCAGCAGCAGGACGTCGCCGGCGGCGTGTCCGCAGGTATCGTTTACCAGCGAGAAATTGGCGAGGTCCAGGTACAGCAGTGCACCGCTGCCGCCCCTGCTGCCGCGCAGCCGGTCGAGGCGAGCGGCGATGGCCTTGGCGAGCGCTGTCCGGTTGGGCAGCCCGGTCAGCGCATCGTGTTCGGCCTGCCAGGCGAGGCGCTGCGACTCGCGCCCGTTTACGGGTGCGGCACGCAGCACCAGGATGCCCCCGGCCAGTTTGTTGTCGCCGTCGCGCAACGGCGTCAGGGTGCCCGCGACCGGCACCAGCTCCCCGTTGCCGCGCCGCAGGCTGGTGCCGCGCGGCAATTCGCCCGTGCTGCCGGCTGCCAGCGCGGCGCGCACCCAAAGCGGCGTGGCCACGGGTGACTGCAGCAGCTGGTCGGCGGCCCGGTGGACCACCGCGCTCTCCTCCAGATCGAGCCATTGCAGGGCCGCCGGATTGGCGCCGTCGATGCAGCCGTTAGCGTCGAGCAGCAGGACGGCGTCGGACACGCTGGCCATCAGCGCGTTGACCTGCGCGCTGCACAGCTGCGCCCGATCGCGCCCCGCCAACAGCGGGCCGACATCGCGGCAGGCCAGCACCAGACCATCTGCGACATCGGCGGGCGTACCCGGCACCGCCGCAAGCCAGCGCGGATCGCCGGCGCCGGTGGCGACGCGGAGCAATCCGCCGCGGGCCTGGTTGCGCAGCCCGGTCAGGGCGGCGGGGCCGGCGCGCTGGTCGAGGTCGGCGAACACCAGACGCGCGGGCGCGCCCCGCAGATCGTCGGCGGCGAAGCCGGTCAGGGTGGAGAATTCGGCGCTGGTGGCGTGGATGCGGCCCCTGGCGTCGAGGGTGACGATGCCGATCCCGGCACCGTCCTCGAGTCGCGCCAGCTGGCCGGAAGCCTCGGTCGCGACGGCCGGTGCGGCACGGTTCGGCAGCGGTGCAAAGGGCGCTTCTACCACTTCCAGCACGGTGCCGCTGCCCTCCGCGATCGACAGTGGAGCCAGCGCCACGCGAAACAGCGGCAGCTGTCGATCGCCCGGCGTCATCGCCGCCTCGACCGCGTCTAGGCGCTCCGGGTCGAGTTGTTGCGACCAGGACAGGGGGACACCGGTGGCGGCCACCTGGTCGAGCGCACGAACCAGCTCGCCGCCGACCAGCGCTGGGAACAGGTCGTCGAGCCGCTGGTGCAGCGCCTGTGCCGGGGTGACGCCGGTCCACTGGGCGATCCAGCCATTCCAGACGACCACGCGCTGCTGCGCGTCCAGCGCGGCAATGCCGGTCTGTTGTCGATCCAGAATCCGCGGGGCCAGGGCGTCGGCAGTCGCGCTGCCGTCGGGGGCTGCCCGGCGGGCGAACCTGTCGTGGTTCGTCATCGGCAGTCGCCACCCGCAGCACGCAGTGCCGGCCTCGCCGCGGCCTCCGCCGCGCTGGCGACCTTCGGCGGTGGCGGGCGCTGCACCTCGGCGCTATCCCTGGGCGAGCAGCTCGCGCAGATCGATCAGCGCGGCATTGGCGCGACTGATATACGACGCCATGGTGAGGGAGTGGTTGGCCAGCAAGCCGAAGCCGCTGCCATTGAGGATGATGGGCGCCGCCAGCGGTTGCTGGGTTTCCTCCAGCTCGCGAACGATTTGGCGCAGGCTGACCTGAGCGTTCTTCTTCTGCAACACGTCCGCGAAGTCCCGTTCCACGGCGTGGAGCAGCTGGATCAGCGCCCAGGTGGTGCCGCGGGCCTCGAAGAAAATGTCGTCGAGCTCCCACCAGGAGGTCTTGATAAACAATTCTTCGGCGGTCGGGGTGGCTTGGCGGGCCTGGGCATCGCCGGCCAGATCGGTGTTGAGGCGGCGTTGGCCAACGCTCGCGCTGAGCCGTTGCGAGAGGCTGCCCAACCGGGTCTGCACCGTGCTCAGCCAGTAGCGCAGATTGTCGGCGCGGGTATAGAACTGGGCGTTGTGCTGGTCGGCATCCACCAGCCGCGCGTAGTAGCTGGCCAGATGCTTGCGGCCCTTGCGGTACTGGTCCTCGGTGGCGGGAAAGATCCAGCTCTCGTTGTCGAAATTGAGCAGCGGCTCGGCGAGGGCGAGGTCGCGATCCTCGGTGGATTGTGACTGGGAGCGGCTGAAGGCTTCGCGAAAGGCCTTGGCGGCGTCCCGCACCTGGACCACGACGCCATATTCCCAGTTGGGCATGTTGTCGAGCCATAGGCCCGGCGGCAGCACGTCGTTGCTGAGGTAGCCGCCCGGTTTGTCGAGCAGGGTGTCGATTAGTGCGATCAGGGTCGCGGTGGTGCGCGCGCCGCGGACTTCGCCGGTCTCCGCCCCCGGGACCAGGGGTTCCAGGTCCGGGGTGCGCGACCAGTACCAGGACAGCGTAAGCAGCAGGGCGATCGCCACCACCGCGAGCAGGCCCAGCACGGAGCGCCGGACCAGGGCGCCGATGCGTGAGGCCAAGCCGCCCAAGCGTCCGCTCCGTTCCTTTTTTACCCAATCGTCGATTGCCATGCGCCGTGCCCGCCTCCGCCTCGCTCCGTGCCCGCCTGACGCAACCATCGCGCCACTGCTGCCGCGTTCGGCAGAATACGACACAATACCGCGCCCTGAAAGAAACCGGCCGTCGCAGCGACCCGGACGACTGCGCACACCGCGAGCGATCACCGCCCATGGCAAAGTTTTTCCTTCCTCTCCTGCTGGCGTTTGCGGGCCTGCTGCCGACGGGAGCCAGCCAGGCCGCCGATCCCTTTCGCAGTGCCAAGCCCGCCAGCGGGGTGCTGGCGCAGCCACAGTTTCTGCCGGTAGGGGAGGCCTATCGGCTGCGCGCCAGCGTCCAGGACGGGCGGGTCCTGCTCGAGTGGGACATCGCGCCCGGCTATTACCTCTATCGCGATCAGTTCCTGGTCAAGGCGCTGACCGGCAGCGAGGCACGCCCCCTGGCCTTCGATCTCATTGCCGGAGAGGCCCGGCGCATCTACGACGAGTACTATGAAAAGGAGCTCGAGGTCTTCTACGAGCGCGTGCAGCTGCGTGCCGCGCTGCCCGTTGCGGCACCGCCACCGGTGACTCTGGCGGTGACCTCCCAGGGCTGCGCCGACGCCGGCCTCTGCTACCCGCCCCATATTCAGTACCTGGAGGTGGACC
>JADLCO010000235.1 GCA_020847115.1 Pseudomonadales bacterium
CGCTGCAACCCCAGGTGCGCGACATCCTGGCGAGCGTCGAGCAGGCGGTGCAGCCGCAGACCGAATTCGACGCCGCCTCCGCCAGCCTCGTGTTCCGCATCATGGCCAGCGACTACGCCGAATCCACGCTCATTCCCCGGCTGCTCACGGAACTCGCCGCCGAAGCGCCGGGCATCACCCTGGACATTCTCAACCCCAGCGACGTGACCCTGCACGACGTCGAGCAGGGGCGCGTGGACATGCTGCTCAACCGCTTCGACGACATGCCCCAGTCCTTCCATCAGATCACCCTCTGGCAGGACGGCTTTTCCTGTCTGCTGCGCCGCGATCACCCGGCGCTGGCCCAGTTCGACCTGGAGCATTATCTGGCCGGGCGCCACGTCTGGGTGAGCAAGACCGGCATGGGCGTCGGCGTGGGCATGAACCCCCACGACGACCGTCGCCTGGGCTGGGTGGACGAAGCCCTGGCGCGGCTGGGTCGGCGCCGCCACATCGCACTGTTCACCCGCCACTATCAGGTGGCGGCACTGCTCGCCCGCCAGCCGGATCTCATCGTCACCGTGCCCAGCCGACTCGCGGCACTGCTGCGCGACAGCCGCGAGGTCGCCATCCTGGCGCCGCCGTTCGAGATCCCACCCTTCGAACTGAAAATGGCCTGGAGCCCGCTGCTGCAGAACAACCCGGCCCATCGCTGGATGCGGCGGCGGATTCAGCAGGTGGCGCAGTGATAAGGGTGCTCCGCGTCATTTCTTTGCGAAATATCGAAGATAAAGCCGATAAATTCGATCAATCATGGACCGCTGGCTACAATGGTGCGCTCTGGCGCGGCCGGTGGCGATTCGTGCGTCACGAGCTTCCTGTGCAACGAGCTTCCTGTGCAACGAGGAGAACGACATGACTGAGCGGGTTCGGATCGGTGGTCTGCAGATCGCGCGCGTGCTGGCGGACCTGGTGAGCGCAGAAATCCTGCCGCCCTTGGGCATCGCACCCGCCGCCTTCTGGCAGGGCGTGGCCGAACTGCTCGCCGAACTGGCGCCGGAGAACGCCCGCCTGCTCGCGGTCCGCGAGGCGCTGCAGCAGCGCATCGACGCCTGGCACCGGGAACGCGCCGGCACCCCCCACGACCCGGCCGCCTATCGTACTTTTCTTCGTGAAATCGGCTACCTGCAGCCGGAAGGTGAAGATTTTTCCATCACCACCGCCGGTGTCGACGCCGAGATCGCCCGTATCGCCGGCCCGCAGCTGGTGGTCCCCATCACCAATGCCCGCTACGCTCTGAATGCCGCCAATGCGCGCTGGGGCAGCCTCTACGACGCGCTCTACGGCAACGACGTGATCCCCGAGACCGACGGCGCGGTGCGCGGACCGGGCTACAACCCGGTGCGCGGCGCGCGCGTCATCGCCTATGCCCGCGAATTCCTCGATGCCAGCGCGCCCCTGGCCGCCGGCGGCCATGCCGAAGCCAGAACCTATCGGGTGCGCGACGGCGCCCTGGTGGTGGGTCTGCAGGATGGCCGCGAGACCGGGCTGCGCACCCCGGGGCAGTGGGTCGGCTATCGAGGCACACCGGGGAATCCCGAAGCAATTTTATTTAAAAACAATGGATTGCATATTGAAATTCAATTCGATCCTGACCATTACGTCGGCCGCGACGACGCCGCGCATATCAAGGATCTGTACCTCGAAAGCGCCATCACCACCATTCAGGACTGCGATGATTCGGTCGCCGCGGTGGACGCCGAGGACAAGTGTCTCGCCTACCGCAACTGGCTCGGCCTGATCCGCGGCGATCTGGCCGAATCCTTCCACAAGGGCGAGCAGGTGCTGCGCCGCACCCTCAATCCCGATCGCGATTACCTCGGGCCGGATGGCAAGGCCTTCACGCTGCCCGGCCGCAGCCTGCTGCTGGTGCGCAACGTCGGCCATCTGATGACCACCGATGCGGTACTCGACGGCGCCGGCCAGCCGATCCCCGAAGGCATTCTGGACGCCGTCATCACCAGCGCCATCGCCGCTCACGACCTGCGCGGCCTCGGGCGCTTTCGCAACTCGCGCACCGGCAGCATCTACATCGTCAAGCCGAAGATGCACGGACCGGATGAGGTGTCGTTCACGGTGCGGCTGTTCGAGCGGGTCGAGCAACTGCTGGGCCTCCCGCCGCGCACCCTCAAGGTCGGCATCATGGATGAGGAGCGGCGCACCACGGTGAACCTCAAGGAGTGCATCCGTCGTGCCGCCGACCGGGTGATCTTCATCAACACAGGCTTTCTAGACCGCACCGGCGACGAGATCCACACCAGCATGGAAGCGGGCGCCATGGTGCCCAAGGGCGAGATGAAGCAGCAGCCCTGGATCAAGGCCTACGAGGACTGGAACGTCGACATCGGCCTCGCCTGCGGCCTGGCCGGGCGCGCCCAGATCGGCAAGGGTATGTGGGCCATGCCCGACCGCATGGCCGACATGATGGCGGCCAAGATCGAACATCCCCTGGCCGGGGCGAACTGCGCCTGGGTGCCGTCGCCGACCGCCGCCACCCTGCACGTCATGCACTACCACCGCGTCGATGTCGCCGCCCGTCAGGCCGAACTGGCCGGCCGGCCGCGCGCACGGCTGGAGGACATCCTCACCTTGCCATTGCTCGGCGCGCGCACGCTGAGCGCCGAGGAGATCCAGCGCGAGCTGGAAAATAACGCCCAGGGCATCCTTGGCTACGTGGTGCGCTGGGTCGATCAGGGCGTCGGTTGTTCCAAGGTGCCCGACATCCACGATGTCGGCTTGATGGAAGATCGCGCGACATTGCGTATCTCCAGCCAGCACATTGCCAACTGGCTGCACCAGGGGGTGTGTTCCGCGGAGCAGGTCATGGCGGTGCTGCGCAAGATGGCCAGGGTGGTCGATCGCCAGAACGCCGCCGATCCGCTGTACCGGCCGATGGCGGCGGACTTCGCCGCCAGCATTGCCTTCCAGGCCGCCTGCGACCTGGTGTTCAAGGGCCGCGAGCAGCCCGGCGGCTACACCGAACCGGTGCTGCACGCGCGCCGGCGCGAGGTGAAGGCAAGGGGCTGCTGAAGGGGGGTTCGTTATAGCGAGAGCGTGCGCAGTTCGGCGATCTCCCGGCTCTGGCCCCACAGCTCGTCGAATGCTTCGGCGAGCTGGCGCGCCTCCCGCGGCGCATGGCGGATGCCGTAGCCGCGCGGCGGGCGGCCGTGGCTCCAGCGCAGCAGGCCGCCGTGGTCGGTCACCAGCAGTTCATCGTCCGGCGTGGCGCTGCCCGGTGGCAGCTCGCGCAGCCGGACCAGGCTCGGCAGCCGCTGCGCCAGCGCCACCAGCCGGTGCTTGCCCTGCACCAGCGCCGCGGGCTCGCGTACCAGCACCTGCACCTGTGCCTGGGGATGGCTGGTAGCGAAGGCCAGCAGCGCATCGCGCACGGCGTCGCTGTCGTAGATTTCCGGGGCCAGCGCGGTGCTGAGAACGCGTAGCCGGCGCAGGCCTAGGGGTATCAGCTGGACGCTCCAGGACGCCAACGCCGCCGAGCCTTCCAGGATCTGGCGCTGACGGTCCGCGGGGTCGATGTCCGACAGTGGCACCTCGCGCCCCGGGCGCAGCCGCTCCAGGTCGAGGGCCATGCGCAGATGGGGCAGGCCCGCTTCGATGAATTCCTCGCCTTCGGCCACGAAGCCCAGTCGTTCGTAGAAGCCTCGCGTCTGGCTCTGCGCATGCAGGTACAGGCCGGGCAGCCCGTGCTCCAGGGCATCGCGGATCACCCGCCGCACCAGTGCTGCGCCGATGCCCTGGTGGCGCTGTGCCGGCAGCACCGCGAGCCGCCCCAGGCGGTCGTCGAGCCGGCGCACGCAACCTGCGGGCTCGCCGTTCTCGGTGGTCGCCAGCCAGTGGCGGGCGCGGGCGTCGGCAGCGGGATCGCCAAATTCCATCGCTGCGGCGATGCCCTGTTCGACCACGAACACCGCGTGACGGATGGCGCGCAGGCTAGGCGCCGCCTGCTCCCAGGGCACCAGGTCGATGCGGATCGGATGGTAATCCAGGGTTTCCACTGCGCTGCTCCGCGAGTATTACGCGAGCATAGCAGTGCGCTTGCGGGCGGAGGATAGAATGCCCGCACGATCTTGGCGGTTCCGGAGCGGTTCATGAACGCAGTGCGTGCAGATGTTCAACGATACCTCGGCGGCCTGCTGCTGGGGTTGTTCGCTCTGGCGGTGGCGGGTGCAGCGCGCGCTGCGCCACCGATCATCGATTACAGCTACCGCTTCCATCCGGTGGTCGGCGAAGCCGGCATGGTGGTTTCCCAGGAGGCTCTGGCCAGCGCCGTCGGCGCGCGCATCCTGGAGCGCGGCGGCAACGCCGTGGATGCCGCCGTGGCCACCGGCTTTGCGCTCGCGGTGACCCTGCCCCAGGCGTGCAACCTGGGCGGTGGCGGTTTCATGCTGGTGCATCTGGCGCACGGCGACAAGACCGTCGCCATCGACTACCGCGAGCTGGCGCCTGCCGGCGCGCACCGCGACCTGTTCGTCGGTGCCGATGGTCAGGTCGACACCGAACTGGCGCGCTTCAGCCACCGCGCCGCCGGGGTGCCGGGCACCGTGGCGGGCCTGCTCCACGCCCAGGAGCGCTACGGCACCCTGCCGCTGGCCGAGGTGCTGGCCCCAGCCATCGCCCTCGCGGAAGAGGGCATCCTGGTCACCCGCGCACTGGCATTCTCGCTGGCGGAAGCGCAGCCGCGGCTGCGCAAATCCGCCGCCGCGGCCGGCTACTTTCTGCAGTCCGATGGCTCCCCGCCATCGATCGGTCAGCGCTGGCGCCAGGCGGATCTCGCCACGACGCTGCGCCAGATCGCCGAGGGTGGGCGCGCAGCGTTCTATGAAGGGGAAATCGCCAGCAAGATCGTCGCCGAAATGGCCGCGCACGATGGCCTGATCACCGCCGCGGACCTCGCCGCCTACCGGGTGGTGGAGCGCGAGCCGGTGCGCGGCAGCTATCGCGGCTACCAGATCGCGACCATGCCGCCGCCGTCATCCGGCGGCGTCCACCTGGTGCAGATGCTCAACATGCTCGAAGGTTGGGATCTAGCCTCCCAGGGCCACAACAGCGCTGCCTACCTGCACCGGCTGATCGAATCCATGCGCCGCGCCTACGCCGATCGCAGCCGCTATCTGGGCGATCCCGATTTCGTCTCGGTCCCGGTCGGTCAACTCACCGCCAAGGCTTACGCGGCGCGGCTGCGTGCGGCCATCGACACCGCCAAGGCGACGCCGTCGAGCGCGGTGGCGCCGGGGCTAGAAGTCCCGACGGAGAGTCCGCAGACAACCCATTTTTCGGTTTGGGACCGGCAGGGCAACGTGGTCAGCAACACCTACACGCTGAATTTTTCCTACGGCAGCGGCATCGCCGTGGCTGGCGCGGGCTTCCTGCTCAACAACGAGATGGACGACTTCTCCGCCCAGCCGGGCGCACCCAACGCCTACGGCCTGCTCGGCGGCGAGGCCAACGCCATCGCGCCGCGCAAGCGCCCGCTCTCCTCGATGACTCCGGCGATCCTGTTCCGGGACGGCAAACCGGTGCTCGCCACCGGTAGCCCGGGCGGCCCGGTGATCATCACCGCCGTGTTGCAGACCATCCTCAACGTGGTGGATTTCGGCATGAACGTAGCGGAAGCGGCTGCCCAGCCGCGCATCCACCATCAGTGGCAGCCGGACGAGGTGTATTACGAAGCCGGGATCAGCCCCGACACGCTGAAGCTGTTGCAGGGCATGGGCCATCGCATGGTGCCCAGCCCGCGCGTGCTCGGCCGCACCCAGACCATCGCCAGCGACGGCTCCCGGTACTTCGGCGCCAACGACAGCCGCTGGCCGGAAGGAGCGGCGGTGGCGCCTTGAGGGCCGTCGCCCCGGCAGAGGTGTAGCGCGGGGAACAGATGCAACCCGTCGATCCGCGCGCCCAGTGCCTGCACGGTGGACAGGCCGATGCCGGCACGGTCTGCTCGCCGTCGACGCAGCCGGAGAGGCCCTCGAGTTCGACCCGCAGGTCGGCTGCGGCGACGAGATCGAACACCAGATGCAGCGCCAACCCGGGCGGCGGCAAAAGAATCCCCTATTGCGTCGTTTCCACGAACAGCCTCCTGTGAGTTCAACAACCCGTTGCGCAGCAAGGAAACAGAATGACCTCGCTTGGCGCGCATTGCCCGCCGGCGATTGCCGGACAGGTAACTGCGGTTGGCGGATGTCGTGGCAAAAACCGAGGTACTGCTGCGTTCGCGCAGCGCGCTGCGGTTAGCTGCACATCGGATGGCATTGGCCTCGCCCAGTCTATCCCCCCGCCTTGTGCCAAGTCCCTGCTGGCTCGCTCTTGGTACATTCGTCGTCGGCCTGAGATGGAATTCATTTATATGAATTTTTTGCACCACCCGGGATACAGTCACCCCGGAAATGCAATCGGGAGGTCGGACCATGGATCTGTGGTGGTTGCGGTTGTTGGCGGCGCTGGCGGTGGGCCTTTCGGCGGGCTGCGCGCCCCTGCCGGGAGCGGCGCCGTGAACGGTCTCTATCTGATCGGCGGACTGGTGGCGCTGGCGCTCGCCGGGTATCTGGTCTACGCCCTGCTGCGCGCCGAGGAGTTCTGACATGACCGGGCAATCCTGGGGGCTACTGGCGCTCTACCTCGCGGCGCTGCTGGCGACGGTGAAACCGCTCGGTCTCTACCTCACGAAGATCATGGAAGCGCCGCGCTGGCGGCCGCTGGCGCGCTTTGAAGCTGCCGTGTTCCGCATGTGCGGCGTCGAGGGCGAGATGGGCTGGCGCCGCTACGCGCTCGCCGTGCTGGTGTTCAGCGTCGTCGGCTTCCTCGCGGTGTACGCGCTGCAACGCCTGCAAGCCTGGCTGCCGCTGAACCCCCAGGGCTTTGCCAGCGTCGCGCCCGATTCGGCCTTCAACACCGCGGTCAGCTTCGTCACCAACACCAACTGGCAGGGCTATGGCGGCGAGTCGACGATGAGCTATCTCACGCAGATGCTCGGGCTTGCGGTGCAGAACTTCCTGTCGGCCGCCACCGGCATCGCGGTGGCGTTTGCCCTGATCCGCGGCTTCGCGCGCCATTCCGCCCAGACCATCGGCAACTTCTGGGCGGATCTCTATCGCATCACGGCGTATCTGCTGCTGCCGCTGGCCTTCGTGCTGGCGTTGGTGTTCGTGAGCCAGGGCGTGGTGCAGAGCTTCGCGGCCTACCAGGATGTGACCACGCTGGAGACGACCGCCTTCGACGCACCCAGGCTCGACCCCGCCGGCCTGCCGCTGCTGGATGCCGCCGGCCTGCCGGTGACCGAGCCCGCGACCACACAGACCCAGACCCTGCCGATGGGGCCGATGGCCTCGCAGGAGGCGATCAAGATGCTCGGTACCAACGGCGGCGGGTTCCTGAACGCCAACTCCGCGCACCCCTACGCCAACCCGAATGCGCGGACCAATTTCCTGGAGATGCTGGCGATCTTCCTGATCCCCGCGGCGCTGGTATACGCCTTTGGCCGCGCGGTCGGCGATGCCCGCCAGGGCTGGGCGGTGCTGGCGGCGATGACGGTGCTGTTCGTCGGTGGCGCGATCGCGGCGATGAGCTTCGAGCAGCAGGGCAACCCGCAATTTGCTGCGCTCGGCGTCGATCAGGCCGCGAGCCCGCTGCAGGCCGGCGGCAACCTGGAGGGCAAGGAGACGCGCTTTGGCATCGCCGCGTCGGGCCTGTTCGCCACCATCACCACCAGCGCCTCGTGCGGGGCGGTGAACGCCATGCACGACTCCTTCACGCCGCTCGGCGGGCTGGTGCCGATGCTGATGATCCAGCTCGGCGAGGTGGTGTTCGGCGGCGTCGGTTCGGGGCTGTACGGGATGCTGCTGTACGCCCTGCTGGCAGTGTTCATCGCCGGGCTGATGATCGGCCGCACGCCCGAGTACCTCGGCAAGAAGATCGAGTCCTTCGACATGAAGATGGTGGCGCTCGGCATCCTGGTCACCCCATTGCTGGTGCTGCTCGGCACCGCGCTCGCGGTGGCCACCGGCGCCGGTCGGGCAGGCATCGCAAACCCCGGCGCGCACGGCTTCTCGGAAGTGCTGTACGCCTTCTCGTCGGCGGCCAACAACAATGGCAGTGCCTTTGCGGGCCTGGGCGCCAACACACCTTTCTACAACGGCGCCCTGGCGGTCGCCATGTGGTTCGGACGCTTCGCGGTGATCGTGCCGGTGCTGGCGGTTGCAGGATCGCTCGCCGCCAAGAAACGCCTGGTGCAGGGGCCGGGCACGCTCCCGACCCACGGGCCGCTGTTCGTAGGGTTACTGGTCGGCACGGTGCTGCTGCTCGGCGCGCTCACCTATGTGCCGGCGCTGGCGCTCGGGCCGGCGGTCGAGCATCTGATGCTGTGGGCCGGCCACTGAGGGAATGATCATGACCACCCAGACCCTCTCGATGTTCGATCCCGCGCTGCTGCGCCCGGCCATCACGGATGCCTTTGCCAAGCTCGACCCGCGCGTGCAGTGGCGCAACCCGGTGATGTTCGTGGTCTACGTGGGCAGCCTGTTCACCAGCGTGCTGTGGGTGCAGGCGCTCGCGGGCCACGGCGAGGCGCCGGCCTGGTTCATCGGCGCCACCACCTTGTGGCTGTGGTTCACGGTGCTGTTCGCCAACTTCGCCGAAGC
>JADLCO010000236.1 GCA_020847115.1 Pseudomonadales bacterium
CGAGCAGGCGCTGCAACAGCTGCTGGCGCAGATCCCGGGCGGGTTCGACCGGTACCTGCCGGTAGTGTTCGACGCCGGCCAGGCGGGCGGCGGCGGCCACTGCGTCGGCTAGGCTCCCGAGCTGATCGACCAGGCCGATCTGTTGCGCCTGGCGGCCGGTCCACACCCGGCCCTGGGCGATCGGGTCCACCTCGGCCGGAGTCCGGTCGCGGCCCGCGGCGACCAGCGCGATGAACCGCTGGTAGAGATGCTCGACGCTGCTCTGGATCAGCCGCTCGCCCTGGGGGCCGAGCGGCCGGCCGAACTGGAAGGCGCCGCTGAGCGGGTGCGTGCCGATGCCGTCGCTGCGGATACCGATGCCGGCCAGCGACTCCTCGAAGGTCGGCACCAGGCCGAACACGCCGATCGAGCCCGTCAGGGTGGTGGGCTCGGCCCAGATCTGGTCGGCCTCGGCAGCGATCCAGTAGCCGCCGGACGCCGCCACGCTGCCCATCGAAATCACCACCGGAATGCCGGCAGCGCGGGTGGCGAGCAATTCCTGGCGAATCAGATCCGCCGCGAACGCGCTGCCGCCGGGGCTGTCGACGCGCACCACCAGCGCCCTCAGATCGTCCCGCTCACGCGCCTTGCGGATCAGCCGTGCCAGGCTGTCGCCGCCGATGGCGTTGGCCGACTGCTCGCCATCGTAGATGGCGCCGGCGGCGACCAGGACGCCGATGCGCGCCTGCCCGGCATCCGGACCCGGCCGCGCTCGGGTGTGGCGGAGATAGGTGTGGGCATCGACCCGGGCATAGCCCTGCTCGTCGTCCCTGCCGGCCGTGCCGCTCAGCGCGCGCAGGCGGGCGGTGATCTCCGGCCGCGTGCTCAGATGGTCCACCAGGTGTTCGCGCAACGCCAGTTCGGCGCCATCGCCGCCGGCGGCGGCGAGCTTGGCGTCGAGGTGTGCGATGTAGTCGTCGAGCGCGGCGGCGGCCAGCTCGCGCCGCGCCTCCACCCCGGTGCGATAGTGCTGCCACAGTTCCGCGACCCAGGCGGCGGTGTGCTCCCGCGAGGCGGCGGACATGCCGGACTCGGTGAAGGGTTCCACGGCGTCCTTGTAGGTGCCGACGCGGAACACGTGGAACTGCACCCGCAGCCGGTCCAGCGCCTCCTTGAAATACAGGTGATAGCTGCCGAAGCCGGTGAGCAGCACGTGGCCCAGCGGGTTGAGATGGATTTCATCGGCGTAGCTGGCCAGGTAGTACTGACGCTGATCGTAGCTGTCGCCCACCGCGATCACCGGCTTGCTGGCGGCGCGGAAGCGCTGCAGGGCCGCGCCGATGGCGTCCAGCTTGTCGAGGCCGCCGCCGGCCAGGGCGTCCGCTTGCAGCACGATGCCCTGGATGCGCGCGTCGCCGGCCGCGGCGTCGATCGCCTCCACCAGGTCGCCGACCCGGGTTTCCCGCGCCGGCCCGTCATCGGCGCTCAGCAGGTCGCGGGGGTCGGGCAGGCTGAGTTGTTCCACCAGCTGCCCTTCCGGGGCCACGCGCAGCAGGGCGCGCTCGGGCAGCGGGGCGAGGCCTTTGCCGAACAGGCTGATCAGCAGTGCTACGAACACGAGGGCGAGCAGGGCCCGGAACAGTGTGGTGACCAGCCGCAGGGCGCGCCCGACGGCGCGCGCCAGGCGGCGCAGAAGGCCGGGTCTGTCCTTGCTCATGGACGCTTCCTCTGGTGTGGAAAAGGGTTTGCCGCGACGGTTGCGGCCGCAGCGCGCCCGTTCAGCCGGCGGCCAGCTGCGCCCGTCGCCAGCGGCTGCACAGCATCGCCGCCACGAACAGGATCACCACCGCGGCCATCGCTACCCCGTCGAGCGCGCCGGCATCGGGCGCGAACAGGCGCGTCATGATCACGCAGAAATACAGCAGGCAGACGAAGCACAGTGCCGCCAGCCCGCGCGGATCGGCGCGGTATACCGCCGGCGCGAAGATCGCCAGCGGTACGAGCGCCGGAATCAACAGCAGGGGCGGGGTGTCGCCGCCGAGGATGCCTGCGATCAGGGCACCCACCAGCGCCACCAGGCTGGCCGCGGTGACGCCATGGGCGATGGCGACGGTCCGCGCTCGCGGCGGGTGTTTGGCAGCGCGGGATTTCAAAGGATTTCCAGGACGCTTTCCGGCGGCCGGCCCAGCGCTGCGCGGGCTCCCGCAACCACGATGGGACGCTCGATCAAACGCGGATGGCGCACCATGGCGGCGACGATGGTGGCGTCATCGAGGCTCGGATCGTCGAGGCCGGCCGCCCGGTACTCGGGCTCGCCCTTGCGCAGCAGTTGGCGCGCATTCAGGCCCAGCTTGCCCAACAGCTCCTGCAGGGTCGTGCCGTCAGGCGGGGTTTCGAGGTAGTGGACGATCTCGGGTTCGATGCCGCGCTGGCGCAGCAGCTCCAGCGTCTGGCGCGACTTGGAGCAGCGCGGATTGTGGTAGATGGTGACCATGGCCTGTGTAGAATCGAGCGCCGAGGCAGCATTCTAACAGGCTGCCCACCCCCGATTGCAGGTGGAACCACATTGACAGCCTGGTGGCAGGACATAGGGCGGGTGCCCGCAGCGATCGTGGCCCTGGCGCGGCACTTTCTCCAGCGCTACCGGGACGACGGCTGCCAGACCAGCGCCGCGGCGCTCACCTATATGACCCTGTTCGCCATCGTGCCGCTGCTGACCCTGACCTTCGCGGCCTTTTCGCTGGTCCCGGCGCTCGGCGACGCGGGTGAACGCATTCAGGCGCTCATTCTGGAACAACTGGTGCCAGCGGGCAGCCCGGAGATCGGCACCCATCTGGTGGCGTTCGCCGACCAGACCCGCGCGCTCAGTGTC
>JADLCO010000237.1 GCA_020847115.1 Pseudomonadales bacterium
AACGCCGAGGCCGGGTCGCCATGGAAGCCGGTGCCGAGCTTGTCCATCTCGTCGAGCATGAACACCGGGTTGCGGGTGCCGGCCTTGCGAATGCTCTGGATGATGTTGCCGGGCAGGGCGCCGATGTAGGTGCGGCGGTGGCCGCGGATCTCGGCTTCGTCGTGGACGCCGCCGAGGGCGATGCGCTGGAATTGCCGGCCCATCGCGCGGGCGATGCTCTGGCCCAACGAGGTCTTGCCAACCCCGGGCGGGCCCACGAAGCACAGGATCGGGCTCTTGCCGCTGGGGTTGAGCTTGCGTACCGCCAGGTATTCGAGGATGCGGCGCTTGACCTTGTCGAGGCCGTAGTGGTCCTCGTCGAGCACGCGCCGGGCCTCGTCGATGTCGAGCTTGTCCTCGGATTCCTTGCTCCAGGGCAGCTCGGTGAGCCATTCCAGGTAGGTGCGGACCATGGAGTATTCGGCGGCGGCCTCGGGCATGCGCTCCAGGCGCTTGATCTCGCGCAATGCCTGGGTTTTCGCCTCCTCGGGCATGCCGGCCTTGTCCACCGCTTCGGCCAGTTCCTTGATGTCCTCGGCGCGGTCGTCGCCCTCCCCCAGTTCCTGCTGGATCGAGCGCATCTGCTCGCGCAACATGGCCTCGCGCTGGCGCTCGGTCATCCGCTCGCGGGTCTGCTGGCCGATCTTGTGGGACAGCTTGAGCACCTCCACCCGGTAGTCGAGCAATGCCTGGACCTTGTCCATCCGCCCCTTGAGATCCAGGGTTTCGAGGATGCCCTGCTTGTCCTCTGGCTTGAGGTCCATGTAGCCGGCCACGGTATCGGCGAGCACCCCGGGTGAGGCAATGGAGCGGATTGCCTTGACCAGCTCCTGGGGCGTCTGGGGTAGCAGGTCGAGGGCTTCGAGCGCTCGTTCACGCAATGTCAGCAGGCGGGCGTCCAGCTCCGGATCACCGGCGCCGTGGGGCTCATGGAGGAGTTCCACCCGCGCCGCCAGGAAGGGCGCGCCGGGAATGAAGTCGAGGATGCGGAAGCGGGATGTGCCCTGGCAGATCAGGTGGTGCTGCTGGTCGTCGGTGGTGACGAAGCGCAGTACGTTGGCGATGGTGCCGATGCGGTACAGATCGTCGAGCCCCGGTTCGTCCTTGTCCGGATCCCGTTGCAGAATGATGCCGATCGGGCGTTCGGCGCGGATCGCCTCCTGGGCGGCAGCAATGGATGCAGTGCGGCCCACTGCGAGCGGCATCACCAGCTCCGGAAACAGTACGAAATTGCGTACCGGCAGCAGAATCAGGAAATCCTCGGGCCAGTCGCGAGTGGTGACGGCGGGGGTCTCCGAAGCTTGCTGATCGTTCATCCGTCGGTCCTCGTTCATCCGTCGGTCTTAGAGTTTGCGAAAGCCTAGATATAGGCAGCCGTCGGCGAGCTCATGGAGCACCAGCTCCAGTGGCCGCCGCGGCAATGCCAAACGCCGCTCGAAACGGCCGTAGGGGATTTCCAGGCGATGGGTCAACCCTTCGTGGGCCGCTTTGGGTAGGCTGCGCTGGCCACTGAGGATCAGCACACCTTGCTCGATCTCGATGCCGATCAGGTCGGGGGCCACCCCGGGCAGTGCGGCGACCACCCAGAGATGCTCGCCGGTTTCGTAGACATCCACTGCGGGCTCCCAGCGGCGGTTGGCGGCGGCGCCGGGTTGCAGGGCCTGGCGCTGCACGCGCTCGGCGCGCTCGAGCATGCGCAGCGCTTCCGACCACATCCACTTTTCCAGATCCCGCGAGGGCATGGCGTCGCTCCGGCGGAGCCGGTGGCTCCGTTCCTCGCAAGAGTGGGGGCGGCGGCCGTGGAACACAAGCGCGAGGTCGCGCGCCCGTGGGCGAGCGTGTCCCATTGTCGGTGGACAAGGGTGCATTGTGTGTACGGATTCTCCCGGAGCCGGAAATTTTGGGAAGGGTCAAGGAGGTGGATGACCTAGATCAACTCCACTCGGTGTTGGCGGCTTGGCAGTTGCCGCAGCCCGGTTAGGATGAGCGCACCGAAGCGATCGGGAGACAGGGAATATGCAAAGCGGGCCCTTGTTTTCCCTGTTGTTCGATCCCGGTACGGTATTGCGCGACTTGGCCCGCGGTGATCGCGCCCGCGCCCGAGCGGTGCGCCGCTACCTGCCGCTGTTGCTGGCGCTGCCGCCGGTCTCGGCGGCCATCGGCGGCAGTCTGTTCGGCTGGCGGCTGGGTACGCCGGAGCCGCTGTATCTCGATGCCGGGCAGGCGGTGACGGTCAGCGTCCTGTATCTGTTGGCTCTCTGTTTCGGCTTGTTCACCACCGTGGGGCTGGCGCGCTGGATGGGCGTCACCTACGGTGCCGTGGGCTCCTACCGCATCTATCTCGCGTTCTTCGTGGTGGTCTGCGCGCCGCTCGCGGTGGCCAGCCTGGCACATCTGTTTCCGCAGGCGTTTTTCAATCTGCTGGTGATGATTCCGGCAACGATCTGGAGCATGACGCTGCTGTACCGCGGCCTGCCGCTGGTGCTGCACGTGCCGCCGGAGCGGGGCATGCTGATGTCCTCGGCGCTGGTGGGCTGGCTGCTGGTGGCGGCGGTGAGTCTGCTCGGCATCAGCGCGGCGCTGTGGACGGCGGGCATCGGCCCGTCGATCAGAATCTGAACGGAGCCCTTGGCGGATGCAGAACCCGAATCCGGATGTCGACAATCCGAAAGAAATCTACGAAGACGGCGTGGTGGTGCGGCTGGTCCAGTTCGCGGTGCTGTGGGCGGTGCTGGGCATGGCGGTGGGCGTCTGGGTGGCCGCCGAACTGCTGTGGCCGACCCTGGATTTTGGCCAGTTCTGGCTCTCGTTCGGGCGCATCCGGCCGCTCCACACCAATGGCGTGATCTTCGGGTTCGGAGTCTCGGCGCTGATGGCGACCGCCTTCTACAGCGTGCAGCGCACTTCCCATGTGCGCCTGTTCCTGCCCGGGCTGGCCTGGTTCTGCTGTTACGCCTGGCAGTTGGTGGTCCTGCTGGGCGGACTGTCGCTGCTTGCCGGCTGGACCTCGAGCAAGGAGTACGCCGAGCTGGAGTGGCCGTTCGATATCGCCATCGCCGTGATCTGGGTGTGTTTCGGGATCGTCTTTTTCGGCACGATCGCGCGGCGCCGCATCCGGCCCATTTACATTTCCAACTGGTTCTACGGCGGCCTGATCATCGTCATCGCCATGCTGCACATCGTCAACAATCTGGCGCTGCCGGTGACGCTCGACAAGTCCTATTCGCTCTATGCCGGGGCGCAGGACGCCATCGTGCAGTGGTGGTACGGCCACAATGCCGTGGGCTTCCTGCTCACCGGCGGGTTTCTGGGCATGATCTATTACTTTCTGCCCAAGCAGGCCGAACAGCCGATCTGGAGTTACCGGCTGTCGGTGGTGGCGTTCTGGGCCTTTACCTACAGCTATATCTGGGCCGGCCCCCACCACCTGCACTACAACGCGATCCCCGAATGGGTGCAGTCGCTGGGCATGGTGATGAGCCTGGTGCTGCTGGCGCCGTCCTGGGCGACCATGATCAACGGCATCATGACGGTCAGCAAAGCCTGGACCAAACTGAAGACGGACCCGGCGCTGAAGTTCATCGTGCTGTCGCTGGCGTTCTACGGCCTGGCCACCTTTGAGGGGCCGATGCTGGCGATCCGCAGCGTCAACGTGATCAGCCATTTCACCGACTGGACCATCGGCCACGTGCATTCCGGTGCGCTGGGCTGGAACGCCATGGTGACCTACGGCACCTTCTATTTTCTGGTGCCGCGCCTGGTGGGCGTGCCGCTGCACAGCACGCGGCTGGCCAACCTGCACTTCGTGCTGGCATTGGCCGGGACGCTGCTCTACATCCTGGCGATGTGGTTCGCGGGTGTGTCGCAAGGGCTGCTCTGGCTCAGCGTCGATCGCTTCGGCGAGCTGGCCTACGGCTTTCGCGAGGTGATGGCGGGCATGAAACCCTATTACGGCCTGCGCCTGGTGGCCGGCCTGCTGTTTTGGGGCGGCACCCTGCTGATGGCCTGGAACCTGTTCATGACCCTGCGCGGCAGGCGGCCGCTGGCGGTGGCGCCGCCGCCTGTACCCGAACCCTGGCGACTGACGCGCGGCCCCGTCGCCGCGCCGGCGAGGGTTGGCGCATGAATGCACTGGAGCTGCACAAGAAGATCGAGGAGCACGCCGGGCTGCTGATCTTCGGCATCCTGCTGGTGTCGGCCATCGGCGGCCTGGTGCAAATCCTGCCCAGCCTGTTCCAGGAATCGCTGAGCACGCCGCTGCCCGGGGTCCGGGTC
>JADLCO010000238.1 GCA_020847115.1 Pseudomonadales bacterium
CGCCTCACGCAGCGCCGCTTCAACCGGATTTCGCCGCACTGAACAGCGCGTCCAACCGCTCCTCGTAAGCGTGATAATCGAGATAATCATAAAGCTCCGCACGGGTTTGCATCAGTTCGACCACCTGCTGCTGATCGCCGTTGGCGAGGATGCTGCGGTAGACGGTCTCGGCGGCGCGGTTCATGGCGCGAAATGCGGACAGCGGATACAACACCAGATCGACGCCCCAGGCGCCGAGTTGGGCACGGTTGTAGAGCGGGGTCTTGCCGAATTCGGTGATGTTGGCGAGCAGCGGCACGTCGATGGCCGCCGCGAAAGCGCGATAGTGCGCTTCTTCGCTCACCGCCTCGGCGAAGATGCCGTCGGCGCCCGCCTCGATGCAGGCCCGGGCGCGCTCGATGGCCCGCTCCAGCCCTTCCTGGGCGAAGGCATCGGTACGGGCCATGATGAAGAAGTCGGGGTCGGTACGCGCGTCGACCGCGGCCTTGACGCGATCCACCATCTCGGCCTGGGAGACGATCTCCTTGTTGGGCCGATGACCGCAGCGCTTTTGGGCCACCTGGTCCTCGAGGTGCACCGCCGCCGCGCCCGCCCGGATCATCTCACGGATGGTGCGTGCAATATTGAACGCGCCACCCCAACCGGTATCGATATCCACCAGCAACGGCAGTGCGCTGGCGCCGGTGATGCGGCGTACATCCTCGAGCACATTATCCAGTGAGGTGATACCGAGATCGGGCAGCCCATAGGATGCATTGGCAACCCCGGCACCGGACAGATAGATGGCCTGATGCCCCAGGCGCTCGGCCATCATCGCGGTGTAGGCATTGATGGTGCCCACCACCTGCAAGGGGCGGTGCGCGGCGATGGCGCGACGAAATTGCGCACCGGGCGAGAGGTGGGTCATGGCGAACTCCTGGTTGGTTTCGCAGGCACCGCGAGTGCTGGCCGCTGGCGCCTGACGCCGCAGTCGGAAACGGCCTGCCGGGGCCGCAATTCTGCCACTAATGCCCGAGCCATGCGACCGGCCCATCGGTCCGTGACTCGGCCCAGCGGGAGGGCCATAATGGCGCCCCCCCAGCGGATCGCTGCCGTGCCCCGACGCTTCCTCAAGCGCAGATTGCCCGACATGCACAGTATCCTGAGCGATCGCCGCCTGCGCTGGTTCGGGCTCGGACTGAAGGACTCCGATCTGTTCCACCTCAACCGGCGCTCGGTATCCATGGCCTTCCTGGTGGGCCTGTTCACCGCGTTCATTCCAGTGCCCGGCCAGCTACTGATCGCGGCCATGCTGGCACTGCTGGTGCGCTGCAACCTCCCCATCGCCATGGCCCTGGTGTTCGTCAGCAACCCCGTCACCGTGCCGCCGCTGACACTGCTGTGCTATCGCATCGGCACCTTCCTGCTCGGCAATGCGGCGGACACGCCGAAATTCGAGTTCACCTGGGACTGGCTGACCACCCAGGGTCTGCATCTGGTGCCGGCATTGCTCTTGGGCTGCGCCGTGATCGGGCTGAGCAGCGGCATCCTGAGCTACCTTCTGATCCGCTGGCTGTGGCGCTGGCACGCCGTGGCGCGCTGGAAGCAGCGCAAGGCCGCGCGCCTGGCTACTCGTAACGCAGCACTTGCGCGGGGGGCACCCGAGCTGCCCGCCACGCCGGATACAGCGCCGCCAGCAGATTCATCGCCAGACCGGTCGCCGCCACCAACGCGACATCGCTAGCGCGCAGATCCGCGGGCAGATAGTCGATGGGGTACACGCCCAGATTCAGAAACCGCAGCCCGAGCAGCCGTTCCACCGCACGCACGAGATCGCCGATCGCCAACGAACCGGCCACCCCGAGTGCACTACCCAGCGCGATCCCGAACAGCCCGATCAGCGCGCCCTGGGTGAGGAACACGGCGAGAATCTCTCCGCGGCTGGCTCCCTGGGTCTTGAGGATGGCGATCGCCGGGCGCTTCTCCACCACCGTCATCACCAGTAATGCCACCACATTGAACACGGCGACGGCGACCACAGCGAAGACCAGGATGCCCACCAGCCTGCGCGACATCTGAATGGCCTGATAGAGGTTGCCGTGGGTCTGGATCCAGTCGATGAACAGGTGATCGGGGAGCCCGGACAACAGCCGATAGCCGGTTTCCCGCGCCCGCAAGGGGTCGTGCAGCGCTACCTGCAAGCCCTGGACGCGGCCACCGAGACCAGCCACCTGCCCGGCCCGCGCCAAGCCGGTCACCACCAGGGCATTGTCGAGCATGGTGTGGGTGGCGAACACTCCAGCCACCCGGAACGGCTGGATCACGGGCGCGGCACCGCCGGCACCGGGCACGAACAGGGTGAGGGCGTCGCCCGGCGCCAGGTCCAACCGCTCGGCGAGACGCCGCGGCACCAGCAGTCCGTCGCCCAGCGGTCCCAAGGCGGCGTAGCGGCCATCGGGTGCGGCACCCAGCAGCTCCACCGGTGCGGTGCGGCCGTGGAAGTTCACCATACCGGCGAGGCGGATGAAAGGCTCCGTGGCCAGCACCTCGGGGTCGGCAGCAACCTGGCGCGCCAGCGCCCGCCAGTCGTCGACGCCGCCGCTGCGCAGCAACTGGAGATGAGGCACCAGGTCGAGGATGCGGGTGCGCATCTCGCGATCGAAGCCGTTCATCACCGACAGCACCACGATCATCAGCGCGACACCCAGCACCAGACCGGCGACCGCGAGCAGGGAGACGAAGGACACCAGACGGTTGCCGCTGCCGGCCCGAAACAGTCGCCAGCCGATCCATGCCGGATAGCCGCGGATCACGGCCCGGCGTCCCGCAGCCGGCCGTCCTCGAGCACCAGCAATCGTCCCATGCGCCCCGCTACCCGCTCGTCGTGGGAGACCACCACGAAGGTGGTCCCCAGCTCGGCATTCAGCCGCAACAGCAGCTCCACTACCTGCTCGGCACTGCGACGATCGAGGTTGCCGGTGGGTTCGTCCATGAGCACGCAATCCGGCCGGTTGGCGAGCGCCCGGGCGATGGCGACCCGTTGGCGTTCGCCGCCGGACAGGGCACCCGGGCGGTGGTCCAGCCGATGGCCGAGACCCACCGCGGCCAATAGCTCGGCGCCTTGGCGGCGCGCTACGACTCGGGGGATGCCGGCGATCAACAACGGCATGGCGGCGTTTTCCAGCGCGCTGAACTCGGCCAATAGGTGGTGGAACTGGTAGACGAACCCCAAGTGGCGGTTGCGGGCCCGAGCCAGCTCCCGATCTGACAGCCGGCCGAGATCGCGCCCCAGCAACTCGACGCTGCCGGCATCGGGGCGATCCAGACCGCCGATCAGGTTCAGCAGAGTCGACTTGCCCGAACCGGAGCTGCCCATGATGCCGATCGTGTCACCTGGCGCGGCCTCCAGCTCCAGGCCCTGGAGTACCGGCACCGCCATTGCGCCCTGGCGATAGCTCTTGGCGATCGCCCGGCAGCGCAGCACGGGTATCGCGCGACGTTCAATGGGCACTCTGAATGGCCTCCACCGGATCGAGCTGGGCCGCCCGCCACGCCGGATACAGCGTGGCCAGCACCGTCAGCAGGCCCGCACCCAGGCAGACCGAAATCAAGTCCGGCCAGCGCAACTCGGACGGCAGCCTGCTGATGAAGAACAGCTCCGGGTCGAAGATCCGCAAGCCGGTGAGATCCTCCATCCAGGCCACCAAGGCGGGCAACTCCACGGCGATCAGGCTGCCCGCCAGCCCGCCCAGCGCGATCCCGGTCAAGCCCAGCGCGCAGCCCTGGACGTTGAAAATGGCCGCCACCGTGGCGCGCCGCGCGCCGAAGCTGCGCAACACGCCGATGGCGGCGCGCTTCTCGTTCACCATCAGCACTAGGGCAGCGATCACATTGAACGCCGCGACGGCGACGATCACCGAGAGCAGCAGGCCCACCACGGCCTTTTCCAGGCGCAGCGCGCGCAACAGATCGGCGGCATCGTCCCGCCAAGTGGCGACGCGCTGGCCGGGAAACGCCCCGGTCAGTGCAGCGAGCGCGACGGCGTCGGTGGGGTCGGGCAGCGTGAAGCGCAGGCCGTCCACCAGCGGGCCACGCCGATACAGGGTTTGGGCATCGGCCAAATGCATGAACGCGAGGCCCTGATCGGACTGGCCGCCGACGCGAAACACCCCGGACAGGAGCACGCGCTTCACCCGCGGGAAGGCACCGGCCGGCGTGATGGACAGTTCGGGCAGGGTCAACAGGAGCCGATCGCCGGGCACCACGCCCAGATCGCGCGCCAGCAACTGGCCGATCACGATGCCGAACCCGCCGGGGGTCAAGGCGTCCAAATCACCGGCGATCAGATGGGCGGCGAGGCGACCACGGATCACCTCGGGCGCCAGGCCATAGACCACCGCCGGGGCGGCCGCGCCACCGAAGCCGACCAGCGCCTGACCTTCGATGTAGGGATCTGCTTCGACGCCGGCAGGCAATCGCGCGCCATCGCGCAGCGCATGCCAGTTCTCGATGCCACCGACCGGCGCCAGGGTGGCATGGGGCATCACATCGAGCATGCGCCGGCGGATCTCGCCCTCGAAACCGTTCATCACCGACAGCACCACGATCAGCACCAATACGCCAATCGCCATGGCACCCAGCGCAAATGCGGAGACGAACGAGAGATAGCCGCGCCCCCGGCTGCTGGTGGCATACCTGAGCCCCACGAACATGGGGAAGCGTGCATTCAACGCCACGCCCCCTCCAAGGCACCCCGGCCCATCGCAGCGCACCGCCATGGCCAGGGGCGGGATTCCACCTCTATAATCCGGACGACCTCCCCGACGGACCGGCACGACCGCGCGAGCCCATGAAGACCCTGACCATCGCCGCCGTGGCGGCACTGCTGACGGCGACCGCCGCCAGCGCCGAAGTGATCCGCATCCCCGTCGGGCAGCAGGCCGCCGAAAAGCAGGTACTGGCCACGCCGCAGCGGGGGACTAGCAAGTCGGAAGTCCGTCGCCGCTTTGGCGAGCCGTCGCGGGAGACGCCGGCGGTCGGCGACCCGCCCATCTCGTCCTGGGAGTACGAAAATTACCGGGTGTATTTCGAGCGCGACCTGGTCCTGCACAGCGTGCTCAAGGGCACCGCGGCCCCAGTCCCCGCGCGGCCCTGATCGCCCGCCCCGGGGATTGTGGTTGCGGCTCAACGTCCGAGCCGCAAGGCGTCGACTCCGGATTTGGTGGGCGCTTCCGAGGGCGGCGCGCCGCCTTCGTAACTCTCGCACTTGCGGACGTCGCCCCCGCAGATCTCACAGCCGAGCTTCATGCCCAGGGCGGCCATGCCGCCGCAGGAGCCTGTGAGGGGCTTGCGGCCCAGCAGCACGCCGATCGACATGGCTCCCACCAGAAGCAGAAACAGGGCTAACGCCAACACGAACTCCAGCACGGTAAAGACCTCATCCGATCCTCGGGGCAGCGCACCACGGCCCGATTTCGGGCACCGTTGCGCCCCGCCCTCGCCAACAACCCACCCCGATCGCCCAACCACGCCGGGCCTCGGGATGCGACTCAGCCGCCGAAATCGTCGAGGAAGATGTTGTCGTCCTCGACGCCCAGGCTGTGCAGCATCTTGATCACCGCGGCATTCATCATCGGCGGACCGCACATGTAGTATTCACAGTCCTCCGGCGCCGGGTGGTCTCGCAGATAGTTCTCGTACAGCACGTTGTGGATGAAGCCCGTATAACCGGTCCAGTTGTCCTCGGGCTGGGGCTCGGACAGCGCGACATGCCAGCTAAAGTTGTCGTTCTCCGCCGCCAGCGCATCGTATTCATCCTGGTAGAACATCTCGCGCAAGCTGCGCGCGCCATACCAGAAGGTGATCTTGCGCTTCGTCTTGAGGCGCTTGAGCTGATCGAAGATGTGCGAGCGCATCGGCGCCATCCCGGCGCCACCGCCGATGAACACCATCTCGCGATCGCTTTCTCGGGCAAAAAATTCGCCGAACGGACCGTAGACGCGAATCCGGTCGCCCGGCTTGAGGCCGAACACATAGGATGACATCTTCCCAGGCGGCAGCCCCTCGGTGCGCGGCGGCGGCGTGGCGATGCGGATGTTGAACTTGAGGATGCCCTTCTCGTCGGGATAGTTGGCCATGGAGTAGGCCCGAATCACGGGCTCGGCAACCATGGATTCCAGGTCGAAGAACTTGAACCGCTCCCAGTCGCCGCGATACTCCGCGTCGATGTCGAAATCGCGGAAGCGCACTTGATGGGCCGGTGCTTCGAGCTGCACATAGCCGCCGGCGCGAAAGTGGACACTCTCGCCCTCGGGAAGCTGCAGGGTCAGCTCCTTGATGAAGGTGGCGACATTGGGATTGGAAAGGACCGTGCACTCCCACTGCTTGACCCCGAATACCTCCTCCGGCACCTGGATCTTCATGTCCTGCTTGACGGGTACCTGGCAGGACAGCCGCCACCCGGCCTTGGCTTCGCGCGGCGAGAAATGTGCCTCTTCGGTGGGCAGGATGGAACCGCCGCCCTCGATGACGACGCACCGGCATTGCGCGCAACTGCCGCCGCCGCCGCAGGCCGAGGCCAGAAACAGGTTGTTGGCCGCCAGCGTCTGCAGCAGCTTGCCCCCGGCGGGGACCTGAATGGTCTTCTCGCCGTTGATCTCGATGGCGACGTCGCCGGTGGCCACCAGGCGCGACCGCGCGGCGACAATGAACACCACCAGCGCCACCACGATCGCAGTGAACATGCCGACGCCCAAGGCGATAGTCAGGGTTTCCATGGTCATTGCCGGTCAGCCCCCGTAAGCCGTCAGATATCGATGCCGCCGAACGACATGAAGCCGAGCGAGATCAGCCCCACGATCATGAAGGCCCCTCCCAAGCCGCGCAGCCCCTCGGGCATGTCGCTGTACTTGAGCTTGTCGCGCACACCGGCCAGAGCCACGATCGCCAGCGCCCAGCCGAGCCCCGCGCCCAGCCCATAGACGGCGCTCTCGGCAAAGCTGTAGCTGCGCTCGACCATGAACAGGGAGGCGCCGAGGATTGCGCAATTCACGGTGATCAGCGGCAGAAAGACGCCGAGCGTGTTGTAGAGCGCAGGCACGTAGCGATCCAGCACCATCTCCATGATCTGCACGATGGCGGCGATCACGCCGATATAGCTGAGTAGCCCGAGAAAACTGAGATCGACCGACTGCAATGCGTCGATCCCGGTCCAGGACAGAGCACCCTCGGCGAGCAAATAGCGCAGGATCAGGTTGTTCACCGGCACGGTGATGGCGATGACCACGGTGACCGCGATGCCGAGCCCGATCGCGGCGCTCATTTTCTTGGAGATGGCGATGAAGGTGCACATGCCGAGAAAGAAGGCGAGCGCCATGTTCTCGATGAACACCGAGCGCACCAGCAGCGCGAGATAGTGTTCCATCAGGCAGTACCTCCGACGGTATTGGGCGCGAGCCGATACTCGGCGGCCTCGACCTGTTCGGTCTTGACGCTGCGCAGCGCCCAGATGATGCCGCCGATGATGAAAAACGCACTCGGCGGCAGCAGCAGCAGGCCGTTGGGCACGTACCAGCCACCCTCGGTGGCCAACGGCAGGACGCCGTGGCCGAACAGGGAACCCGAGCCGAACAGCTCGCGGATCACCGCCACCGTCATCAACATCGCACTGTAGCCGAGGCCGTTGCCGATGCCATCGAGAAAGCTCGCCACCGGCGGGTTCTTCATCGCATAGGCTTCGGCCCGGCCCATGACGATGCAGTTGGTGATGATCAGACCGACGAACACCGACAGTTGCTTGCTGATCTCATAGGCGTAGGCCTTGAGGATCTGGTCGACCACGATCACCAGGGAGGCGATGATGGTCATCTGCACGATGATGCGCACGCTGTTGGGGATGTGGTTGCGGATCAGCGACACGAACAGGTTGGAAAACGCCGTCACCGCGGTCAGCGCGATGCTCATCACCAGCGCCACCGACATCTGTGAGGTCACCGCCAGCGCCGAACAGATGCCGAGGATCTGCAGTGCGATGGGGTTGTTGTCGATGATCGGCTTGACCAGCACTTCTTTGATCTTGCTCTGCTCCGCCATATCACGCTGCTCCCGCTCGAAGGTTGGCGAGGAAGGGCGCAAAGCCCTGTTCGCCGAGCCAGTAGTGAATGAGATTGTCCACGCCGCGGCTGGTCAGGGTCGCACCGGACAGACCGTCGACCTGGTGGATCGCTTCGGGCCGGCCGGGGTCGGCCTTGCCTTTGATCACCCGCAGCACGACCTTGCCGTCCGCGTCGTAGACGCGCTTGCCCGGCCACAAGGCCTTCCAACCCGGGTTATCTACTTCGCCGCCCAGGCCCGGGGTTTCCGCATGCTCGTAAAAGCCCAGCCCGGCCACCGTGTTCAAGTCACCCTCCAGGGCGATGAAGCCATGGAGCGTGGACCACAGGCCATAGCCCTTGATGGGTAGGACGATCCTGCTCAGCCGTCCGTCGCCATCCCGGACCAGGTAGACCTGCGCATACCTGGGGCGCCGCTGGATTTTGGCAATGTCCCGCTCCTGGGGTACCGGGGTCGATAGCGCCGGGTCTCGGCTGGCCTTGCGCTGATCATAACTCTGAGCGTCGAGCGCTTCGGTAAAACGGCCGGCATCGAGATCGACCAGGCGCGTCTCGACGCGCTCGAACTGCTGTTCGACCCCGATGCCGGGCTGCAGCAGCCCCGCCGCCGCGAGGATGTTCTCCTTGCGGCTCAGCGCCTGATTGGCCGCCTGCTGCGGGCGGAGCAGCACCGCAGCGGCGGATACCACCACCGCGCACACCACGCACAGGACCAGCGTGACCAGCAGCGTCTTCTTGACGGAATCGTTGTCAGCCACGGGCCAGCCTCCGCCGGACATTCGCCTGCACCACGAAATGATCGATCAACGGAGCGAACAGGTTGCCAAACAGGATCGCCAGCATCATGCCTTCCGGAAAGGCCGGATTGACCACGCGGATCAGCACCGCCATGGCCCCGACCAGCACCCCAAACCAGAATTTCCCGTTCTCGGTCATCGCCGCCGATACCGGATCGGTGGCCATGAACATCATGCCGAAGGCAAAGCCCCCCAGCACCAGATGCCAATACCAGGGCATGGCGAACATGGGGTTGGACGCAGATCCCACCAGATTGAACAGCGCCGACAGCGTCATCATCCCGGCCATCACGCCGAGCACGATGCGCCAGGAAGCGATGCGCATCGCCAACAGCAGGGCACCGCCGATGAAGATCGCCAGCGCCGACACCTCGCCGATCGAGCCCTGCTCGCGGCCGATGAAGGCGTCCAGCCAAGTCATCTGGGATTGCACCGCAGCCATGCCGTCGGCCGCCGCCACCGACAGCGCGGTGGCGCCGGTGAAGCCATCCACTGCGGTCCACACCGCGTCGCCGGACATCGCCGCCGGATAGGCGAAGAACAGGAAAGCGCGGCCGGTGAGGGCAGGGTTGAGGAAGTTCTTGCCGGTACCACCGAAGATTTCCTTGCCGATCACCACCCCGAAGCTGATGCCGAGCGCCACCATCCACAACGGAATCGCCGGCGGGCAGGTGAGCGCGAACAGGATCGAGGTGACGAAAAAGCCCTCGTTGATCTCGTGCCCGCGAATGGTGGCGAACAGCACCTCCCAAAAGCCGCCGACCACAAAGGTCACCGCATAGATGGGCACGAAGAACACCGCGCCGTACCAGAGGCAGTCCCAGATGCTGCCGGGATCATTGCCGGCAAGCGCTGCGATGGCTGCGGCGCGCCAACCCTCCAGTTCGGCACCGCCGGCCGCGAGTGCCGTGTTGGCCTGAAAGCCCAGGTTGTACATGCCGTAGAACATCGCCGGGAACACCGCCAGCCAGACGGTGATCATCACGCGCTTGAGATCGATGCCGTCGCGAACGTGGGGCGCGGACTTGGTCACCGACGCCGGCGAATAGAAGATGGTATCGACCGCCTCGTAGAGTGCGTAATACTTTTCATACTTGCCGCCCTTGTGGAACGACGGCGCCAAGCGATCGAGGAATTTGCGCAACGCCATGCTTCAGCCTTCCTTTTCGATCCGGGTGAGGTTGTCGCGCAGGATCGGTCCGTATTCGTATTTGCCGACGCAGACATAACTGCACAGCGCCAGGTCTTCCTCGTCGAGCTCCAGACAGCCCAGCTGCTGGGCGGCCTCGGTATCGCCGACGATCAGCGCCCGCAGCAATTGGGTGGGCAGGATATCGAGGGGCATCACCCGTTCGTAATTGCCGAGCGGCACCATGGCCCGCTCGCTGCCGTTGGTGCTGCAGTTCATCGCAAAGACCTTGCGTGGATTGAAGCGCGACAGGAACACCGGCAGTGCCGAATGAGCATCGGTCCCAGGCGCCAGGTAGCGCAGAAAATGCCGCTCGGCACCCTCCTCCAGGGCCGTGACCTGCTGGTGATAGCGGCCCAGATAAGCGAGTTCACCGCGCGCGGTACGCCCACCCAGCACCGAGCCGGAGACCAGGCGCACCGGCCCGGGTATCAGACTGTCGGCAACCAGCTCCGGGAGATGGGCGCCGAGCCGCGTCCGCAGCAGCCGCGGCTTCCGCACGGCGGGACCACCGAGCGCCACCACGCGCTCCACCGGCAGCCGCCCGGTGACAAACAGCCGCCCGATGGCGATCACGTCCTGATAGCCGATGTGCCACACCGTCTTGCGTGCGCTGACCGGATCCAGGAAATGAATGTGGGTGCCCACCAAGCCGGCGGGGTGTGGCCCCGAGAATTCATGGCGATCGATCCCGGCGAGGGTCGGCACCCGCATCTCGGGCGCGGTACACAACTGAATCGGGCAGTCCACCAGCTGGCGCAAGACCTGCAGGCCGTTGGCGAAATCGTCGGCGGCGTCCGCGATCACCACCGCCGGGTCGGCACCCAAGGGATTGGTATCGATCGCGGTGACGAACAGCGAATGGGGTGCACCCGCAGCAGCTGGAATCCTGGAGTACGGCCGCGTGCGCAGAGCGGCCCACAGCCCGGACTGCACCAGATTGTCGAGGATCTGATCGCGCCGCAAGCCGGCCAGATCGGCCGCCGGCCAAGCGCCGAAGGTCTCGGCGGCATCGCCCTCGACCTCGATCACTACCGCTTGCAGCACTCGCCGGTCGCCGCGGTGGATGGCGCGCACCACCCCGCTCGCCGGGGCGGTGATCCGCGCCCGGTCGTTGTCGCGATCGACGAACAGCAACTGGCCCAGGCTTACGGCATCACCTTCCTTGACAGCCATGGTCGGCCGCAGTCCCACATAGTCGTCGCCGATCGCGGCGACCGCGCTGACGGCGGGGCCCGGATGGATGACCTGCTCTGGCGCGCCCGCGATGGGCAGATTGAGCCCGCGACGAATCTTGATCATGAAGCCTGAAACTCAACCGTCAATTGGCGCTCGCGGCAACTGCGCGCCGCAGCTCGTCCGGCATCCCCGCGGCACCGCCGCAGGTACGCCCCCCCTATATGAACGAATGGTCGTTGTAATGGCCGACGCAGCGGATACGTGCGGCGCCGCGTCCAGTATAGTGGCACCGAGCACCACGGCAACACCGCGCGCTCAGCTTGCCGCGCGCGGGTACATGGCCCAGCGCACGCCGGCCATTTCCTCCAGACAGCGCACCACCTGACAGCTGTAGCCGAATTCGTTGTCGTACCAGCAATACAGCACGCAGTGCTCACCGTTGACGATGGTGGCCTGGGAGTCGAACACACAGGCGTGGCGATCGCCCACGAAATCGGTCGATACCGCTTCCTTCGAGATAGTGTAGCCGATCTGCTGCTGCAGGGGCGAAAACAAGGCCTTGCGGCGCATGAATTCATTCATCTCCGCAACCGTGGTGGCGCGCCCCAGATGCAGGTTGAGAATGGCCATGGACACGTTCGGGGTCGGCACCCGGATGGCGTTTCCGGTGAGCCTGCCGGCCAGTGCCGGCAGCGCCTTGGCGGCGGCCTTAGCGGCCCCGGTCTCGGTGATCACCATATTGAGCGGCGCGCTGCGACCGCGGCGCGCGCCCTTGTGGTAATTGTCGATCAGGTTCTGATCGTTGGTGTAGGCGTGCACCGTCTCAACGTGGCCGGTGCGGATGCCGTATTCATCGAGCACCGCCTTCAACACTGGGACGATGGCGTTGGTGGTACAGGACGCCGCCGACAGGATTTTCTGGTCGGAGGTGATCTCGTGCTGATTGACGCCGAACACGATGTTGGGAATGTCGCCCTTGCCCGGCGCGGTGAGGATCACCTTGCCCACGCCCGGACACTGGAGATGGCGGCCGAGCCCTGCGGCATCGCGCCAGGCCCCGGTGTTGTCGACGACGATGGCGTTGCCGATGCCGTAGCGGGTGTAGTCCACTTCCGCTGGAGAATCCGCCTCGATGACGTGGATTTCGTTACCGTTGCAAACCAACTTGCGCTCTTCCTCCAGCACGCGGATGGTGCCCCGGAACGGGCCATGTACGGAGTCGCGCCGCAGCAGGCTGGCGCGCTTCTCCAGATCATCCGGACCCTTGCCACGTCGCACCACGATCGCGCGCAGACGCAGCACATCGCCACCGCCAGTCTTTTCGATCAGGATGCGCGCCACCAGCCGCCCGATGCGCCCGAAACCGTAGAGCACCACATCCTGGGGCTGGGGCAGCGGCTTGCGCATCGCCCCGATGTCGTTGCCGATGACCTCCTGCAGATAATCGCGCACCGTGCGTCCGTTGGCACGCTCCTTGTACCCCACCGTCAGCTTGCCGATGTCGACGTGCGCGGGCCCCAGATTCATCTCCGCGAGGGTCTGGACCATGGGAAAGGTATCGAACTCGGACAGCTCGTTCTGCTCGATCTGGCGGACGAAGCGGTGCGCCTTCATCAGATCAGTCACGGAGCGGTTGACCATGTTGCGACCGTACATGTACAGGGAGACGTTGTTTTCCCGATACAGCTTGCCAATCAGCGGGATCATCGCCTCGGCGAGCGCCTCGCGCTCCTTCCAATCCTTGAAAAAATCCTGCGGTTGCGGTCGTTTCACTGGCATTTTTCTCCGAGCCCCAGGCTGACGGTAGGGGGCGCTCATTATCGTGGTCGCCCCACCGCCCTGCAACCGAGCCCCGGTCATCGCCGCGCCCAGCGGCCCCCGGCCGGGCCTGAAATCAGGTCTGGTTCACAGCAGCAGGGTGCGGATATCGGACAACAAGGCCACCATGCGGGTCAGGAAGCGGCCGCCGTCGCCGCCGTTGACCACCCGGTGATCGTAGGACAGCGCCAGCGGCAGGAGCGTCCGCGGCACGAACGCGCCGCCATCCCACACCGGCTGCACCGCGGCACGGGCAACGCCGAGGATGGCCACCTCGGGCGCGTTGACGATGGGCGTGAAGCCCTGCCCGCCGATCGCGCCCAGGCTGGTCACGGTGAAGCAGGCGCCTTGCAGCTCGTCGATGCGCAGCTTGCCGGCGCGCGCGCGCGCGGCCAGATCGGCGATCTCGGCTGCGAGTTGCCAGATGCCCTTGCGATCGACATCGCGGATCACCGGTACCAGCAGGCCGCGCGGCGTGTCCACCGCCAGCCCCAGGTGGTAGAACTCACGCTGGACATAGTGGCCGCCGTCGCCGGACAGCGCACGATTGAGTACCGGGTTTTCGCGCAGTGCGGCGACGCAAGCCTTGAGGATGAAGGGCACCGGCGTGAGCTTGACGCCCCGGGCTTGCGCCGCTTCGGCCTGGGCGCGGCGAAAGTCCTCGAGCTCGGTGACGTCGGCGGCATCGAACTGGGTGACGTGGGGCACGTTCAACCAGTTGCGCCGCATGTTGGTCGCGGTGAGTCGCCCGATCCGGCTCAGCTCACCGCCGGCCACCGGCCCAAAGCGGGCGTAATCGACCTCGGGGACCTGGGGCAGGCCAGCGCCCGCGACCGTCGGCGCCGCCTGCAGTTGCCTCCGCACGAAGCCCTGGACGTCTTCCTTGAGGATGCGCTGGCGCGGCCCGCTGCCCTGGATGCGGCCCAGCTCGACGCCCAGCTCCCGCGCCAGGCGCCGCACATAGGGACCGGCATGAATCTCGCCGCCGCTGCGGGCGGGCTCCTCGCCGGCGCTCGCGGCCGCTGCCACGTGCGGCGGTTCCGCGGCGATCGCAGTGGGGACGTCTTGCGCGGCGTCCTCGGTTGGACTCGGTTGCGGCAGCGCCGCCGGTTCGGGCTGCTCCGCCGCCGCCGCGGCGCCATCCACTTCGATCTCGAGCAGCGGGTCGCCCGCCTTCTCGACCTTGTCGCCTTCCGCGACCAGAATCCGGGTCACCACACCGGCCACCGGCGACGGCAGTTCCATGGTCGCCTTCTCAGATTCCAGCACCAGCAGGGTCTGATCGACCGCGACGCGCTGCCCAGGCGTCACGGTCAGCTCGATCACCTGGACTTCTTCGGCGCCGCCGAGATCCGGCACCCGTACGGTTTCGATGGTCACCTGCATCGGTTCCTTGGTGGAAGGTTCTGAACGTTCCCGCGGACCTGGCTCAGGCGTGCAGGGGCTCGGCCTTGTCGGGGTCGATGCCGAGTTTCCCGGCCGCGTGCTGGAGCCGCTTGGCATCCACGGCGCCCTGGCGGTGGAGGCCATGGAGTGCGGCGTAGGCGACGTGGTTGCGGCCCACCTCGAAGAAATCGCGCAGCCGCTCGCGGGTATCGCTGCGGCCGAAGCCGTCGGTGCCCAGGACCTGGAAATCGGCGGCGATCTGCCCGCGGAGCTGCTCGCCGAGCGCCTTGACATAGTCGGTGGCGAGCACCACCGGCCCCGGACAACCCTCCAGCTGGCTGGCGAGATACGACAACCGCGGCGCTTGCCCGGGGTGCAGCCGGTTCCAGCGCTCGGTGGCGCGGCCGTCGCGCGCCAGCTCGCCGACGCTGGTCACGCTCCAGACGTCGGCACCCACGTCAAACTCCTCGGCCAGGATGCGGGCGGCGGCACGCACCTCGTTGAGGATTGCGCCAGCGCCCAGCAACTGCACCCGGTGCGGCCGCTGCGGCCCGGATTCGAGTCGATAGATGCCGCGCACGATGCCTTGCTCCGCGCCCGCGGGTAGCTCGGGATGCAGGTAATTTTCGTTCATGGTGGTGATGTAATAGAAACAGTTTTCGCGTTCGGCGAACATGCGCCGCAGGCCGTCCTGGATGATCACCGCGAGTTCGTAACTGTAGGCGGGATCGTAGGCCCGGCAGTTGGGAATGACCCCGGCGAGGACGTGACTGTGCCCGTCCTGATGCTGAGTCCCTCGCCATTGAGGGTGGTGCGTCCCGAGGTGGCTCCGATCAGAAAACCTCGGCACTGGGCATCGCCGGCTGCCCAGGCGAGATCCCCAATGCGCTGAAACCCGAACATGGAATAGAAGATGTAGAAGGGAATCATCGGGCAGGCGTAATTGCTGTACGCGGTCGCCAGCGCGATCCAGGCCGACATGGCACCGGCTTCGGTGATGCCCTCCTCCAGAATCTGCCCCTTCTTGTCCTCTTTGTAGTACATGATCTGGCCGGCATCGTGCGGCACGTAGCGCTGCCCGGCGGAAGAATAGATGCCGAGCTGGCGGAACATGCCCTCCATGCCGAAGGTGCGGGCTTCGTCCGGCACGATGGGCGCGATCCGCGGGCCGAGCTCCTGGTCGCGCACCAGAGTCTGAAGCAGGCGCACGAAGGCCATGGTGGTGGAAATGGCGCGCTCGCCGGTGCTCTCCAGCAGGCGGGCAAAGCCATCCAGCCCAGGCACCGGCAGGGGATCGAAACCGCCGTGGCGCGCCGGCAGATAGCCGCCCAGCTGTTCGCGCCGGCGGCGCATGTAAACGAGTTCGGGGCTGTCTTCCGGCGGGCGGTAGTACGGCGTGTCTTCCAGCTGTTCGTCCGGGATCGGCAAGCCGAAGCGGTCGCGGAATTTCTTCAAGTCCTCGAGCTGGATCTTCTTCACCGCGTGGGTGTCGTTGGCAGCCTCGCCCGAACCGCCGAGGCCGTAGCCCTTGACCGTCATCGCCAGGATCACCGTCGGCTGGTCCCTGGTTTCGACCGCCTCGGCATAGGCGGCATAGACCTTGTAGGGATCGTGGCCGCCGCGGTTCAGATACATGATGTCATCGTCGCTGAGGTCGGCGACCAGAGCGGCGAGTTCCGGATACTTGCCGAAGAAATGCTCGCGCGTGTAGGCCCCGCCATTGAACTTGTAGTTCTGCAACTCGCCGTCGCAGACCTCATCCATGCGCCGCTGCAACAGGCCCTTGGCGTCGCGCTCGAACAGCGGATCCCACAGCCGCCCCCAGACCACCTTGATGACGTGCCAGCCGGCGCCGCGGAACACGCCCTCGAGCTCCTGGATGATCTTGCCGTTGCCGCGTACCGGGCCATCGAGGCGCTGCAGGTTACAGTTGACCACGAAGGTGAGGTTCTCGAGTCGTTCGCGCCCCGCAAGCGCAATGGCGCCGAGCGTTTCCGGCTCATCGCACTCGCCGTCGCCGAGAAAGGCCCACACCCGGCGATCGCCGCGCGGCACCAGTTCCCGCGCCGACAGGTAGCGCATCACATGGGCCTGGTAAATGGCCTGGATCGGCCCGAGCCCCATGGACACGGTGGGGAACTGCCAGTAGTCCGGCATCAGCCAGGGGTGGGGATAGGACGACAGGCCCTTGCCGTCGACCTCGCGGCGGAAGTGGTCGAGCTGGGCCTCGGTGATCCGGCCTTCGAGGTAGGAGCGCGCGTAAATGCCGGGAGAGCTGTGGCCCTGGTAGTAGATCAGGTCCTCCAGTTGCGCTTCGGTGCGCGCGCGGAAGAAATAATTGAAACCCACGTCGTAGAGCGTCGCGGCCGAGGAAAAGGTGGCAATGTGGCCGCCCAGTCCATCGTATTGCTTGTTGGCGCGCATCACCATGGCCAGCGCATTCCAGCGGATCAGCGAGCGGATCCGGCGCTCCATGAACAGGTCGCCGGGCATGCGCTTCTCGCGCTGGACGGGAATGGTATTGCGAAACGGCGTGGTCATCCCCCCCGGCAGCGGAATACCCGCGGCCGCCGCGCGGTCGATCAGCTGTTTGAGCAGGAAGGCGGTGCGCTCCGCGCCGCTGAAGCGGGTGACCGCGTCCAGCGAATCGAGCCAGTCGCGGGTCTCCGCGGGATCGGGATCGGCTCCGGACCGGGTTTCGCTCGGTTCTGGTAGGTGTGGCTCGTTCATACCGGATCCTACTGCAATGGGACCTCGCCCCGCGGCGATCAACACTAGGCCAAATCGCCGCGGGGTTCAACGAAACCCGGGCGGAAACGGCGCTGGGCCTGCCTCCTGCGGCCTACCACCGATAGCGGAATTCGCCCTCCGAAGCCGGCGTGCCGTCGGAGCCGGACACTCCCGGCGCCAGGCGCGCGGCCAGGATCCACAGACCCCGCCGCTGATCGCCGAACAATCGCCGACAACCGCCGGCCAAGTCCTCTGCATCCTGCTCCCGGACCGCCGCCGCCAGGCGCGACCGGAAATCGAACTCGGGATAGTCCAACGCCAAGCTCTCGCGATGCCGGTCGGCCTGCTCGTCCAGATTCTTCGGCTGCTCCTCGAGCCGTGCAAGCACCGCCTGCTTGCTGCGCACCAGGTCGGCATCGGCCAGGGTGGCCAGCGCAGGACAGCGGGTCGCGACGAAGCCTTCGATCGCCGCCGCCAACTGGTCCGCGCCGGCGCGGGGCGACTGCACATAGAGCACCATCCCCGGCACCCGGTGAAAGGGCATGATCTGACTGCCCACCACATAACCCAGCTGACGCTCGGTGCGCAGGGTGTTGTAGAACGGCGCCTCGATCAGTTGCTGCAACAGCGCGACCCGAGCCCGCTCTGCCAGGCTGTCATCACCACCCTGCAAATACCACAGCGCCGCCGCATCCTGCTGCTCGGCGGCTACCGACACCACCGCGCGCGCGGCCGCCGGCGCAGGGGACAGCCGCTTCAATCGGTAGGAATGCTCCACGGGCGTGCCGGCAATTCGCAGGCGCGCCACAGTCATGGTCGCCAGCCGTCGCGCCCGGTCGGCGTCGAGGACGCCCCCTGCGTAGATCTTCGCGGCGCCATCGCGATACAGGGTCGCGCCGAACTGGCGCAGCTGTTCTTCATCCACCGCGTCCAGTTCCGCGGCCAGTTCGAGCGGCCTCGGCAGCTCGCGCAACAGCGGGCCGAGTTCCTCCAGCGCCCGCCGGATCGGCCAGTCCCGTTGCGAATTACGCCAATCGCGAATCAGGCTTGCCTTGACCCGCGCGAACCGGGCGGCGTCCCACTGAGGTGCGGCCAAGGCTCCCAGCACCCGGTCGAGCAGGAGCTCCTGCTTATCGGCGTAGCCGCCCAGGCCAATGACGATCCCGGCCTCCCAGGGTTGCAAGTCGAAATCGAGCCCGGCGAGCAATGCCGGATACACCTCGGCAGCAAGCTGATCGCGGACCAGCGCAAGGTACAGCGCAGTCAGTGCCGCACCCCGGCGCTCCCGGGCCGCGGGTGCGAGTATCTGTGCGTGAAAGACGGCCCGCGGCGTCCCGAACCGGCGGTCGCCGTAGTACCACAGCCGCATCCGCTCGCTGCGCATCAGGGGCTGCGGAACGACCACGGGCCCACCGCGCTCGGATACCGGGAAACGCTCGGGGATATAGGGGTTGGCCGCGGGCAGATTCAGCACTGCGACGCGCTGCCCAGCCTGGCGCCAGGCCTCGACCCGCTCCGGCGCCACCGGATCGACGCCGTAGGGCACCTGGTAATGGCGCGAGCGCCGCGGCAGCTCGCCCACCTCCGGTGCCATCAGGGTGATCAGCCCGTGCTCGGGGCGCAGCCGCTCCAGCACCGCCGCGATCGCGTCCCGATCGAATCCTTGTAGGACGTAGGGCCCCCGCAACACCTCGGCCGGCGGATAATCGTGCAAGGCCTCGGCGATGCCGACCACCTGCTCATTGGCGCCGGTCTTCTGCAGGAAGCGAAACGCGGCCTGCTGCATGGCCGCGAGCTCACCATAGCGCCAGGCGGCAAGCCCATCCTCGCGCACCTTGGCGAGCCACTGCCAGGCGAGATCCAGCACCGCCTCGCGGGCGGCGAAGCCGGGGGCGGTCAGGCCGATGGACAAGTTGAACGCGGCACCCCGGTCGCTGTCGTAGGCGAGCCCAGCATTCAGGGTCTCGGCCCAGCCGCGGCGCTTGAGTTCCGCCAACAGGCTGCGCTCGCCCTCGTCGCCGAGCAGGTGGGCGACGAAGAAGGCCGGTTTGACCCGCCACGCCGGCGCCTGCGGCGGCAGCTCGAACAGCAATCCCAGCTCCCGGCGCTCGCGGTCGGGCACCATGCGCACCAGCTGCGGCGCTCCCGCGGCGAGCAGCGGCAGCGGCGTGGCTGCTGCCGGCGGGTGGCGCTCGGGAATCTCGCCGAAGCGCGCCGTCACCATGCGCTCCAGCGCATCCAGGGGCTCCTTGCCAGCTACTGCCAGCGCCATGCGCGCAGGGGAATAGTGCTTCCGGTAGAAATCCAGGAGGTCGGCACGCACCGACCGCTCCCCATCGTCGGCCAGGGTCTGGGCGTTGCCCACGGAGAATTTCGCCAGGGGGTGGGCGGGGTCGACGACCTCGGCGAGGACGTCGCCTTGCCGGCGCCCGTCGTCGCGCAGCTTGAGTCGATACTCGGCGTCCACGGCCTGGCGTTCGCGTTCGACGTATTGCGGATCGAATCGAGGCGCGATGAAGAACTGGGCAAAGCGGTCCAGGGCAGCCTCCAAGTACGGAGCGTCGATGTCGAAGAAATAGGTCGTTTGCTCCAGGCTGGTATAGGCGTTGTGACTGCCGCCATGGTCGCTGATGAAAGCCTGATAGGCGCCCGGCTCCGGATACTTTTCGGTGCCCAGAAACAGCATGTGCTCGAGAAAGTGGGCGAGCCCCGGACGCTCCGGCGGGTTGTCGAAGCTGCCAGCGGCGACGCTGAGCGCGGCTGCGCTCTTGTCTCCTTCGGGGTCCGAGATCAGCACCACCTGAAGGCCGTTGGCGAGGCGCAGATAGCGATAGTGGCGATCGTCCGCCGGGCTGCGCAGCACGCCGATCGCGCCGCCATCGGCGGCGGGTGCCGGCTGCCACCAGGGTTCGGCGGCCAATGCCGCCGGCACCGTACCCAGGACCACGAACAGCCAAGGGACCAGCGCGAGCCAGCGGCGCTCGTTTTTCCACTTCATGCAACCTCCCCTGGGAACTCATCGAGCGCGGCGTGCGCGACCGGCCTACGACCACGCCTTCGGTCACATGGTTCGCGGCCCATCAGGTGGTGGCACCGGCGCCGCGGCGGGGACCACCGAACCAGTAGTGCTATTCTTTGGTCCAAGCGCTGCCGACGCGGCTTCACGCCGTCCCACCGCCACCCACCAGGAAACACCCCGGCCCGAACATGGCATTTTATCGTGCACGTCCGCTCGCCCTGCTGCTCTGCCTGATCGGGGCGCTGCACGGAGGGTCGGCGAGCGCGGCCGACATTCGCCTGCCAGCCCTGGGCGACAGCAGTTCCGCACAGATTTCGCCACAGCAGGAGGACGAGCTCGGACGCGCCTGGCTGATGGCGTTTCGGCGCCAGGTGCGCACCCACGACGACCCCCAGGTACAGCAGTATCTGGAAGCCCTGATCGCCAGGCTGGCCCGCCACAGCGAACTGCTCCACCCCCAGCTGCAGCTGGTGGTGGTGGAAAACGCCTCGATCAACGCCTTCGCCGTCCCCGGCGGCGTGGTCGGGGTCCATACCGGCCTGCTCCAGCAGGCCCGCACCGAACACGAGCTCGCCTCGGTGCTGACCCACGAACTCGCCCACCTCAGCCAGCGCCACTTCGCGCGCAGCCAGGATGCCCGCCGGCGCTCCTCCACGGTCGGCCTGGCCGGGCTACTGACGGGCTTGGTGCTGGCCGCCACCGTCGGCGGCGACGCCGGTATGGCGGCGATGACCGCATCCCAGGCGGCGATGCTCGACGAGTCGCTGCGCTACAGCCGCCAGAACGAACAAGAAGCCGATCGCATCGGCCTCGACACCCTGTACCGCGCCGGCATGGACCCCGAGGGCGCCCCGGCCATGTTCGAGCGCATGCTCGCCCTTACCCGCTACACCGGGCAGCGCCCGCCGGAATTCCTGCTCAGCCACCCGTTGACCGAATCCCGCGTCGCCGATGTCCGCGCCCGGGTGGCCAAGTATCCGCTGCGCCAGTACCCGGACAACCTCGATTACCAGCTGATGCGCGCCCGGGTGCAGGTCGCCGCCGCGGAACGTCCGGAGCAGGCGGTGGCCCGCTTCCGCGATCTCATGGCGGGCGGCGGCCTGGAGAAAACGGCGGCCCACTACGGCCTGGTCCTGGCGCTGAGCGCGCAGGGCAATCACCAGGAGGCACGGCAGCAACTTCAATCCCTGATCGCCAGCGACGGCGAGCGCCCGCCGTATCGGATGGCCGCGATCGCCATCGAACGGGCCGCCGGCGACGCTCAGCATGCGACCGCGCTCGCCAAGACTTTGGTCGCCGAGCAGCCCGACTACTATCCGGCCCAGTTGGAACTGGCCACCAGCCTCACCGCCGCCAACCAGGTCGGCGAGGCCGAAACCGTTCTGGAACGGCTGGCCAAGGACCGGCCGGCAGACCCGCAGATCTGGTTCGAGCTGGCCGAGACCAGCGGCCTGGCCGGCGATATCGCCGGCGTGCATCGCGCGCGGGCGGAATATTTCGCGCTGATCGGCGTATTCGACAAGGCGCGCAGCCACCTCGGCTACGCACGCCGCCTGCAGGAGCAGGATTTCCGCCAGGTGGCGATGATCGACCAGCGCCTGCGGGATCTCGATCTGCTGGAGCAGCAGACGGAGCGCCTGCGGCGCTGAGCCCCGATTGGCCCGCCCCCGGACTGCGCCCTCAGCCCTTGTGGCTTCCGTCACAGAGCGGCGCGTTGCGCGTCGCCTTGCAACCGCAGAAATAGACCGTCTTGGCCTCCGGCGCCTGGTACTTGACCGGGCTGATGCCAGTGCCGGTGTGACTGCCATCGCAAAACGGCTGCTTGGCGCTGCGGCCACAGGCACACCAGAAATAGGTCTGGCCCGCGGCCACTGCCACGGGAAAGGGGGTATCGGCACTTCGCACCGGTTCGGTCATGACGCGTTCTCCCTGACGCCCGCGAGTTCCACTCAATAGGCAGCGGCGCGGGCGATCAACCGCTTGGCCTGGGTGTAATGGGGCTTGTCGAGCATGATGCCGTCGAGCCCGACGACCCCGGTGTCGGGATTGGACTCGAAGGCTTCGACCACCCGGCGCGCCCAATCGAGCTCCTTTTCGCTCACCGAAAATACCCGGTTGATGGTATCCACCTGGTTGGGGTGGATGGCCATCATGCAGGTGAAACCGGCGCGGCGGGCGCCCAGTGCCGCCTGCTCCAGGCCGGCATCGTCCTTATAGTCAGTGAATACCGTATTGCAGGGCTCGATGCCAGCCGAGGCCGCCGCTGCCAGGCACAGGGCGCGCGCGGTGCGGAACAGATCGTCCCAGCCACCGTCGGGCAGCAGGTGGGTCTCGGCGCCGACGTCGGCGGAGAGATCGAACTCGCCCCAGCTGACATAGGCCAACCGCGGGCTGGCGCCGGTCAAACCCGCCAGATTGAGCATGCCCTGACCGGTCTCGGTGCCGATAACCAGAATGCGGATATGGCCGCGCGGCACGCCTTCGCGCACTTCCAGTGCGCTCAAGTAATGATCGAGGCGGACCACGTCCTCGCGGGTGCGGTATTTGGGCAGCAGCACATAGTCGGGCGCACCACCCACCACGGCGGCGAGATCATCGAGGGTCATGGTGCCGTCGAGGGGATTGATGCGCACCAGCAGCTTCTTCTTGCGGCTACCCAGCGGGCGGGCATCGAGATAGGCGCGCGCCAGCCGGCGTGCTTCGTCCTTGCGGGTCAGGGCGACCGAATCCTCGATATCCAGAATCAGGCCATCGGCGTTGGTGTCCTCGCCCTTGGCGATCTTCTTTTCGCTGTCGGCCGGCAGAAAAAGCATGGAACGCATGGACGTTGCTCCCGATTCAGGCGGATTTCACTTTCATCAGCGCGGTGCGCTTGCAGGTGGCCACCAGCTCATTGCGCTGGTTGAAGCCCTCGTGGAGGAAATTCACAATCCCGGAATCGGTGCGCTTCTGGCTGAGGCGCTTGGACAAAATGGTGGTGCGGGCGCGGATGGTATCGCCGTGGAACACGGGGCGCGGAAAGGCGACGTCGGTCATGCCCAGGTTGCCGAGCGTGGTGCCGAGCGTCAGTTCGGTGACTTGGACGCCGACCACCAGCGCGAGCGTGAACATGCTGTTGACGATGCGCTGGCCGTGGATGCTGTTCTTGGAGAACTCCTCGTCGAGGTGGAGCGGCTGGGTGTTCATGGTCAGGCAACTGAACAGGGTGTTGTCGTACTCGGAGACGGTGCGGCGCACCTCGTGGTCGAACACCTGTCCCTCGACGAAATCCTCGAA
>JADLCO010000239.1 GCA_020847115.1 Pseudomonadales bacterium
GCCGAGTGGTTGCCCCAGATGATCATCCGGCGCACGTCGTTGACCGTGGTCCCGGTCTTGACCGCCAGCTGAGTCAGTGCCCGATTGTGGTCCAGGCGGGTCATGGCAGTGAACTGGCGAGGATCTATGTTCGGTGCATTGCGCTGTGCGATCAGCGCATTGGTATTCGCCGGGTTGCCCACCACCAGCACCTTGATGTTGCGGCTGGCCTGGTCGTTGATCGCCTTGCCCTGCACCGACAAGATGTTGGCATTGGCCTCGAGCAGGTCCTTGCGCTCCATGCCCGGGCCGCGCGGACGGGCACCCACCAGCAGCGCGTAGTCGGCATCGCGGAAGGCAACCTTGGGATCGTCGGTCTGCACGATACCGGCCAACAGCGGAAACGCACAGTCGTCGAGTTCCATGGCCACGCCCGCCAGCGCCGGCAGCGCCGGGGTGATCTCGAGCAATTGCAGGATCACCGGCTGCTCGGGGCCGAGCATCTCCCCGGCCGCGATGCGAAACAATAGCGAATATCTGATCTGGCCGGCTGCACCGGTGATGGCGACGCGTACGGGTGCTTTCACAAGGCTTGTCTCCAGGGTGATGGCGAGGGGCTCGAGCCCGAGAAGGGCGCCAATTATACGGATCGCGGTCGCGATTTCACCCGCGCGGCCGGTCGCCCGCGCGATAACTCGCGTCGAGCGCCGCATGGAGGTCGGCGGCAAAATTGGCGCTTTCCGGGTCCAGGTCGGCACTGAGGATCACCAGCCACTCGTTGTCTTCGCGACCGCCCCAATGCTTGCGGTAGGTGCCCTGCTGGTAGCCCCGATCCTGGCGGAAGCGATTGAGCACGTTCTTGCCGACATAGCCGCGATAGAGCGCCTCGAAATCCAGGCCGGCGGCGCGCAGCAACGCGGCAAAGCCCGGCAGGTCGAAATCCCGCATCCGCAGTGTATTGGCTGCGAAGACCTCGACCGCGCTGCAAAATGCCTCGGCGCCGCGCGCCGCGCTCGCGTCCGGAGCTTGGCCCAGTGCCGTGGCGATCGCCGTGGCCGGAACCCTGCTGGTCAACAGCGCGCTCAACCCGAAATGCCAGATATCGACCAGTTCCAGCTGCACCTGCGCCCAGTCCGGCGTCTGGTGCTTCCACCATTTCCAGCCGTGGTGATCGAGGAGTTCGGCGCACTCCACCCAGATCGCGCGGTACCAGGGATAGCCCTGCGCGCGCCATTGCGGATGGACCCGGGCATTGACTTCGTCCTGCAGCACGAGCATGGCGCCGACGCGCGCCTCGATGCCGACCATCTAGGGCAACTCCACCGCAACCTGGAACAAGCGCGAAAAGTTGGCGACCATGCGCGCGTTGAACTCGGCTTCACCGAGGCCGTGCAGCCCGGCCACACAGCGCGCCACGGCGGCGACGTACTGGGGCCGGTTGGTCTTGCCGCGATGGGGGACGGGCGCCAGCCAGGGTGCATCGGTCTCCACCAGCAGGCGATCGAGCGGCACGCGCGCCGCCACCTCGCGCAGTGCCTCGGCATTGCGAAAGGTGACGATGCCCGAAAAGGAAACGTAGAAACCCAGATCGAGCCCGGCGCGGGCCGTGGCCCAATCCTCGGTAAAGCAGTGCAGCACCCCCCCCACCTCGGGATCGGCCTCTTGGCGCAGCAGTGCAATCGTCTCAGCGCGCGCATCGCGGGTATGCACCACCAGCGGCTTGCGCAGCTGTCGGGCGACGCGCGCGTGGCGCCGAAAGCTCTCCCGCTGCCACTCGATGTTGGCGCGATCGTAGTGGCTGTCGAGACCGGTCTCGCCGATCGCCACCACGCCGGGCTGCCTTCCTAGCGCCAGCAGCTGCTCCTCCTCCGGCAGGGCTATCGGGCCCGGTTGCAGCGGATGCACGCCGACGCTGGCAAAGATGCCAGCATGGCGCTGCGCGAGGCGGATCATTTCCTGCGAGGAGTCGAGATCGATGCCCACCGCCAGCAGCGCGACCAGCCCGGTGTCGCGGGCATCTTGCAGCAGGGCGTCGAGCGAGCCGCCGTAGGCGGACAGATCCAAGCGATCCGGATGGCAGTGGGAATCGATCAGCACGGCGCTCAGAGCGTGTGGGTGAAGCGATCGAGATTCGCCAGGCCGGCGAGCTGATTTTCCAACTTGGCTACCACCTCGCCGTATTCCCCGCCCAGGCGGATGCCGATGCCTTGCGGGCGGGAGCCGCTGCCGATGGGGTTGATCCAGACGACGTCCCCGGTGAGCGGCAGCTTCTCCGGTTCATCGACCAGATCCAGAAGTACGAATACCTGGTCGCCGAGGCTGTACTCCTTGCTGGTGCGAATGAACAGGCCGCCGTTTTCGATAAACTGCATGAAACTGGCGTGGATGTCGTTGATGTCCTTCAGCTCCAGCTTGAGGATGCCGTTGCGCAGGGTACCAGCAGAGGTTCGCATCGATGGTGTCTCACGGATTGGCCGCGGGAGCCGGGGGCATGGTGCTGTGTTGCGCCGCGAGCCTAGCACAGCCGGCTCAGCCTCAGCCACCGCCGGCGGCCCCAGCCCGGCGCCAGGCCAGCCACAGCCGGTCCCACACCAGCTCGGCGTTGAGATTGGGGCTGGCGGCAAGCTCGCGCCGCGCCTCGACCAGCGCATCGAGGCAGTCGAACAGCACCGGCGCCGGCCGCCGCTGCACCACCGACTGCCGGATGCGCCCGGCGAGCCGCGCGAGCAGCGCGTCCGACGCCAGTGCCCAATCCAGTTTGGCGCTTTCGGCCGCGGCGGCGGGCGGCACCAGGGTCCCGTCCGCGACCGCAGTGGCCAGCCGCTCCAGTTGCGCAAGCTGCGCGGCGGTCTCCGGCGCAGCCAGCGCCAGGGCGCGCAGCGGCCGCCCGCCGGCGGCCTGGAGCAACGCCCCGGCGTCGGCCGCATCCGGCAGCCGGTGGCGCAACCAGGCCAATCCGGCGCGGCGATCCGGCGCCGCAAAGCGCAGCAGCCGGCAGCGGCTGCGCACGGTCGCCGGCAACCGGCCGGGCTCATGGGTGACCAGCAACAGCAGCGTTTCCGCACCCGGCTCTTCCAGCGTCTTCAGCAGCGCGTTGGCGGCACTGGCATTGAGCGCCTCGGCTGGCGCAATCAGGATCACGCGCCAGCCACTCTGATGCGGACGCGCAGCGCAAAACTCCCGCAGCGCGCGAACCTGGTCGATGCGGATCGCCTTGCCCGGCTCGGCCGGCTGCACCCGCACCAGGTCGGGGTGACTGCCGGCGGCCACCAGCCGGCAATGCCGACAACTGCCGCACGGCTGGTTGCCCCGGTCCGAACATAGCAGCAGTTTGGCAAAGTGCGCGGCGAACCCCGCCTTGCCCGTCCCCGAGGGACCCGCCAACAGCAAGGCATGAGGCAAACGGGCGCTGGCCGACAACTCGAGCAGCCGTGCCCACTGCTGTTCCTGCCATGGCAGCGGCCAGAACTCAGTATCCATCGGCGCTCACCAATGCTTCCAGGTGGGCCAGAATGGCGCTCGCGACCCGCTCCGGCGATTGTCCGGCGTCGATCAGCCGGCAGCGCTCGGGCTCGGCGGCCGAACGCTGCCGATACGCGGTGCGGACGCGCTCGAAAAAGGCCATCTGCTCCCGCTCGAAGCGATCCTGCGGTCCGCGGCCACGGATACGCTCCAGACCCAGGCGCGGCTCGACGTCCAGCACCAGAGTCAGATCCGGGCGCAATCCGCGGTGCACCAGTTGTTCGAGAACGGCGACCGGGACCGCGCCCAGTTCGCGACCCCCGCCCTGGTAGGCATAGGACGCGTCGGTGAAGCGGTCACAAACCACCCAGACACCTGCCGCCAACGCCGGCCGGATCACCCGCGCCAGGTGCTGGGCGCGGGCGGCGAACACCAGCAGCAATTCGGCAAGGGGATCGACGCCCTCTTCGGCGTCGCCGAGCAGCAGCGACCGGATCGCCTCACCGAGCGCGGTTCCGCCCGGTTCCCGGGTCACCCGATGGGCGATGCCGCGCGCGCGGAGAAAGTCGGCGATCACCGCCAGGCTCGAACTCTTGCCGGCGCCCTCGCCACCTTCCAGCGTGATGAATCGGGCGGTCATGGGGTCGTGGCCTCCGGCTTGGGGGCAGAGCGATAATCGGCGCGAGGTTGCAATTGATAGCGCCGCACCGCTTGGCGGTGTTGTGCCAAGGTGGCGGAAAACTGGTGGCTGCCATCACCGCGAGCGACGAAATACAGCGCCTCGCCCGAAGCTGGAGCCACCGCGGCGCGCAGCGCCTCATCGCCCGGATTGGCGATCGGGGTCGGCGGTAACCCGCTGATCACATAGGTATTGTAGTCGGTGCGCTCGGCCAGGTGCGCGCGGGTGAGGTCGCCGCGATAACGGGCACCCAGGCCATAGATCACCGATGGATCGGTTTGCAAGGGCATGCCAAGCCGCAGCCGGCGCACGAACACGCCGGCGATCTCAGCGCGCTCGGCCGCCAGGCCGGTTTCCTTTTCCACCAGCGAGGCCAGAATCAGCGCCTGATAGGGATCCGCGTAGGGCAGGTCGGCGGATCGCTGCTCCCATAGGGTAGCGAGCATCTCGCGCTGGCGGCGGTAAGCGCGGATCAGGATATCGCGATCGCTATCCCCGGCGACGAAAAAATAGGTGTTGGGCGAAAACCAGCCCTCCGGGTTGGCCTGCGCGATGCCCAAGTCCGCGGCCAGCTGCGCGGCATCCAGGTCGCCCACCAGATTCCGCAGCCGCGGCTCGCCGGCCAGCGCCATCCGCCACTGGGCAAGCGTCCAGCCCTCCGGAAAGGTGATGCCGTAACGGATCACGTCGCCCCGCTCGAGGCGGGCAAGCAGCTCGAGCATAGACTGCCCGGCGATCAGCCGATATTCCCCGGCGCGGATTGCCGACCGACCGCTGTAGCGGACGTAGAGGCGCAACGGCAGCAGCCGGGGCAGATAGCCCTGTTCGTGCAGGCGCGCGGCGACCCCCGTGAGCGTTTCCCCGCGCGCCACCACCAGTACTTCGCCGCCGGCAGGCAGCCGCAGGGGGGCGTGCAGTTGCCGGTCGATCCAGATCGATGCCCCGCCCAGCGCGACCGCGGCCACCGCGAGCGCGGTCAGCAGCTTGCGAAACACGACCAGCGCCGTTCCAGCTCCCGCGCAATGACCCGAACGGGAGCGATTTCCAGCAACCGGTTTGCGGGCTCCAGCCAGGCGACGGGCTCGATGCCGCGCACCGCATTGCACAGAAACAAGGCTTCCGCGGCGAACATCTCCTCCACCGCGACCTCATGCTCCACCACCGGGATACCGAGCACCGGGAAGATTTCATCGAGCAGCAGTTCGCGCATCACGCCGCGCACCCCGGCGCGAGTGAGCGGCGGCGTGCGCCAGCCGGCCGCCGTCTTCACGAACAGATTGCCCGAGAGGCCCTCGACGACCTGGCCGGCAACATCCTGCAACAGCCCCTCGGTGCCGGGCGACAGCTCCCTGGCCGCCAGCACCTGATCGAGGCGATTGAGATGCTTGATGCCGGCCAACTGCGGGTTGTCCGCAAGGCGA
>JADLCO010000240.1 GCA_020847115.1 Pseudomonadales bacterium
ACCGGCTACCTGTCCGCAGCCGAACGCCAATCGGGCATGGCCGAGCTGCAGCAGTGCGCGGAATACTTCATGAGGCTCTGGCAGGAGCGGGCCCAGACCGAGCCACGCCCCGACCTGCTTTCCATGCTGGCTCACTCCCCTTCGTTCCAGAACATGCCCCCCCAGGAGTTTCTGGGCACCCTGATCCTGCTCATCGTCGGCGGCAACGACACCACCCGCAACTCCATGACCGGCGGCCTGCTGGCGCTGAACAAATATCCCGAGGAATACCGCAAGCTGTGCGCCAAGCCGGCGCTGGTGGAATCCATGATTCCCGAGATCATCCGCTGGCAGACGCCGGTGATGAGCATGCGCCGCACCGCACTGGAGGATGCCGAAATTGGCGGCAAGGTGATCCGCAAGGGCGAAAAACTGGTGATGTGGTACTACTCCGGCAACCGTGACGAAGAAGTCATCGACAACGCCGAGGACTTCATCATCGACCGCGCCCGGCCGCGGCAGCACCTGTCGTTCGGCTTCGGCATCCACCGCTGCGTCGGCAACCGGCTCGCCGAGCTGCAACTGAAAACGCTCTGGGAAGAAGCCCTCAAGCGCTGGCCGGAACCGGGCCAGATCCAGGTGATGGCGGAGCCGGTACGCTCGACCTCCTACGCGATCCGCAACTACAAGTCGATGCCGGTGCGGATCAACGCCTGAGGAAGCCCCATGACCGAGATCTCACTCATCCTGGGTGGCGGTCAGGCCGGGGCTCAGGGCGCGGCGAGCCTGCGTCAGGAGGGCTTCGGCGGCCGCATCCTGCTGGTGGGCGAGGAGCCGCTGCCGCCCTACCAGAGGCCTCCGTTGTCTAAGGCGTTTCTCGCCGGGGAACTGGCGCAGGAGCGGCTGCTGATCAAACCGGAAGCCTTCTACCGGCAGCACGACATCGAGCTGCTGCTTGGCGTGGCGGCCACCAGCCTTGACACCGCCGCGCGGGAGCTGCGGCTGGCCGACGGCCGGCCGTTGCCCTACGACCAGCTGCTGCTCGCCACTGGCGGCCGGCCACGGCGCCTGGAATGCCCCGGCGCCGACCATCCCCGCGTGCGTTACCTGCGCACCGCCGCCGACGTCGAGCAGCTGCGCCCGGACTTTCGGCCCGGCGCCCGGCTGGTGGTGATCGGCGCCGGGTACATCGGCCTCGAGGTCGCCGCGGTGGCCGCCAAGCACGGTCTGCGGGTGACCGTGCTGGAAGCGGCACCGCGGGTACTCGCCCGGGTGGCGGGCGCGGAGATCTCTGCCTTTTTCGATCGCATCCACAACGCGGCCGGCGTCGCGATCCGCTGCGACACCGGGGTCGCGGCCATCGAAGGCGGGCCCGGGCTGGCCCTGGTCCGCACCAGCGACGGCGATCTGATCGAAGCCGATCTGGTACTCGCCGGCATCGGCTTGCTGCCCAATGTGGAACTGGCGGCGGCGGCCGGCATCCCCTGCGACAACGGCATCCTGGTCGATGAACTCGGCAGGACTTCAGTGTCGGGCGTCTTCGCCGCCGGCGACTGCACCAGCCACCCCAACGGCATCTACGGCTGCCGCTGGCGGCTCGAATCCGTCCACAACGCCATCGAGCAGGCCAAGACCGCGGCGGCCACGATGGCCGGCAAGTCCAAGCCGTACAACCAGGTACCCTGGTTCTGGTCCGATCAGTACGACATCAAACTGCAGACCGCAGGCATCAACCGCGGCTACGACCAGACCGTGCTGCGCGGTGATCCCGCCACTCGCTCCTTCGCAGTGTTCTACCTCCGCGGCGGGCGGCTGCTCGCCGTGGACGCGGTCAATCGGCCAGCGGAATTCATCGCTACGCGCCTGGCGATCCCCCGCAACCCCCAAGTCGATGCCGAGCGGTTGCGCGACGACCACCTGTCGCCGCAAACCCTGCTGACCTGAAGCGAGACACTGACTTCTCCGAACCCTCCCCATTGCACCGAGCGAACAAGGAATCTCCAGATGATCAAAGTGACCTACATCGAATTCAACGGCACCGAGCGCACCGTCCAGGTCGAGGAGGGCATGTCGCTGATGGAAGCGGCGGTGACCAATCTGGTCCCCGGCATCGACGGCGACTGCGGCGGAGTCTGCGCCTGTGCCACCTGTCACGTGCACGTCGATCCGGCCTGGATCGACAAGCTCCCGACCATGGAGTCCCTCGAGGACGCCATGCTGAACCTCGCCGAGGGCCGCGATGCTCTGTCCCGGCTCGCCTGCCAGATCAAGGCCGCACCCGCCCTCGACGGCATCGTGGTGCGCACCCCGATCGGCCAACACTGACCGCACGGGCCGCGGTGCTCAGGCGCCGCGGTCCCGCCAATGCGGGTTGCGCAACTCGGCCTTCATGATCTTGCCGGTACCGGACAGCGGCAGCGGCTGGGAGCGGATCTCGACGCTGCGTGGGCACTGGTAGCCGGCGAGGCGCGCGCGGCAATGGGCGAGCACCGCATCCGCAGTCAATGCCCGCCCCGGCTTGGGCACCACCACGGCGTGGACCGCCTCCACCCAGTCGGGGTGGGGAATGCCGAACACCGCGCATTCAGCGACGGTGTCGAGCTCGTGGATGCAGTCCTCCACCGCCACCGAAGCCACGTTGACGCCGCCGGTGATGATGATGTCCTTGATGCGGTCGACGATGTAAAAGAATCCTTCGGCATCGCGATAACCGGCATCTCCGGTGTGCATCCAGCCATCGCGCACGGCGCGCGCGGTGGCTTCCGGATCGCGCCAGTAACCCTGCATCACCATGGGCCCGCGGACCACGATCTCGCCCACTTCGCCATCCGGCAACGGCTGGCCATCCTCACCCTCGATGCGCACATCCGCACCCCAAACCGGGCGACCGCAGGAACGCAGGCGGCCCGCATCCGGGCCATCGAGGACGTGATAGCGCGCCTCCAGGAAGGTCGCTGCGGGGGACAGCTCCGTCATCCCGTAGGCCTGACAGAAGCCCACGCCGGGCAATTTCCGGAGGGCCTCCGCCAACACCGACTGGGGCATGGGCGAAGCGCCATAGGCGATGGTACGCAAGCTGCCGAGGTCGTGGTCGGCCAGCTCCGGCTCGCGCACCAGGCGATTGATCATGGTGGGTACCAGCAGCATGCTGGTCACCTGATGGCGCGGAATCGCCGCCAGCACCTCGGTGGCGTCGAAGCGCGGCAGGATCACATTAGTCACCCCGGCGGTCACCATGGTGAACACCCGCGATCCACCCGCGGCATGAAAGAGCGGTGTCACGTGGAGGTACACGGTGCTTTCGTCCAGCTGGTAGTTGATGATGCCGCTCATCGCATTCCACAACAGATTACGGTGGCTCAGCATCACGCCCTTGGGCCGCCCGGTAGTGCCACTGGTGTAAAAGATGCCCGCCAGATCCTCATAACCCCGCAGCTGGTCCGCGATGGGCTGGGCCGCGGCCAGGGCGCGTTCATAGGGGCTTTCCGGGTCGCCTGGCGCGAAGTACAGGACCTGCGGGACGGATTCGAGCTGCCGGGTAAACCCCTCGATGAGCGGCTCAAAAGCGCGGTCGGCGAGCAGATACCGGGTGCCGGAATGATTGAGGATGTACACCAGATCGGTCGCCGGCAGCTTGTTGTTGAGCGGCACGATGACCCCGCCCGCCCAGGGCACGCCGTAGCTGAACTCGAAATACTCGGCACCGTTGTGGGCTAGAATCGCAACGCGATCCCCGGACCCTAGCCCAATATTCTTCAGGGCACCCGCCAGGCGCACCACCCGATCCTGAAATTCGCACCAGCTGTAATTCCGGCCATGGGCGATCAATGCGGTCCGGTTTGGGTTGCGCGCAGCACTGCGGCGCAGCCCCTGGGTCAGATACATGCTGGATTCCTCGGCTATTTTGCGGCGGCCAATGGTAGCCCAAACGCACCGCCCAACCGCGTACCCGACACCTAGGTGGCGTTGATGACTGAATTCGACTCACGCGTGGAACCGGAATCGCGTGCCCAAGATCCCGTCGTCTGGGGAACGTCGGCGTGCCCGCTCACCGCATTTGGCGTTGCCGAATTGCTCCTCGACGCCGTGGCGATCGGACCTGGGGAAATGCTCCTGGATCTCGCTGCCGGGCTGGGCCACGGCGCCGGGCTCGCCAGCCAGCGGGGCGCGATCGCGACCGGGATCGATCGCCGCGAGGCGCTGCTGGATCAGGCCAGGCGCCGGTATCCCAACGCGCTCTATTATCTCGGCGATCCGGAATCCCTGGTGTTCGCGAGTGGCTTTTTCGCCGCGCTCGTCCACCATGCCGGGACCATCCATATGCCGTCCCGAACCACGCTGACCGAGGCCTATCGGGTGCTGGCGCCCGGTGGCCGCTATGCTGCCGCGATCCAGCTCGGGCCAGCCGTCGGCGGACCTCGATCCGCGCGTCCGGAGGCAGACCCATACTCCATTACCACCGCAGCCCAGATACGCGCCTCCTGGGAAGCAGTCGGCTTCATCGACCTGCGCATCGTGGTTTCACAGATCCCAAGACAGTCGGCCAATCTCGCGGACTCGGGCCAATCTGAAACGGGCATTGCTGCGGCAGCACCCCAAGCGCAAGCGCCGGTGGCCCAGCGACCGGCGGATTGCTGGCCCATGATCCTGGTCTGCGGCCGCAAGCCGGCAGCGACCTGAACGCTCGGCAAATTCCTCCGCCTCGGCGGCTCAAGGCGCCCAGTGAACGAAGCGCTGAAATTTCTCCTGCAGGGAAATCAGCCACCAAGGTGCACCTTGGCCTTCACCCAACCGCACGAGACCGGGATGACTGCCCACTGCCTGGTCGAGCAACTCGCGCTGAGTTCCCCGCACATCGACAAAAAAGATGTGCTTGCCTTCCTTCAGCAAACGTTCGAAGTTCAGAAACCGTCGATTGGGCAGCTGAAAGCCCAGGAACCCGGCCTCCCAGGTGCAAAAACCCAGCACCACGATCGCCAGCAAAATGAACGGAGTCCAGCCAAAGCTGGCGGGCAACCCCGAGATTGAAGCGATCGCCAGTACCAAAAAGCAACCCACCGCGCCCACTACTGCACCCATGAGGCCCTTGCGGATCACATCCGTCCGCATCAAGCTGCTCACCTCGTGGAGGCGATAGCCACTCAACTGCGCCTCGCTATCGGTCAGCACATGGATCTGTGGGCGCACCACACCCATGTTCTCGAGTTCCATCTCCAACAGCTCCAGATCACGCAGCTCGCTGCTCGCAAAAAAATGCCGTTCCATATTGTCGATCCTCTTGTTATCCAGGCCATCGAAACGCCGGCGGAAGCTCGGGCAATGGGCGACAGCCCCGTGAGAACCGCGTACAGTACAACCGCCTCTGTCGCGCCGCCGCGTCCGCACCAGTTAGGCCGCCTCGATCGGCGCGATATCCCCGGCAACCCGATTATTGGAGACCAAAGGGTGACGGAAGGTCGAGCGAAGAGACGGCGTGCAGCAGTTCCTCGTGAATGCAAGAGGTTGGTGAATTGCCTGATCTGTAATGACCCAGTGATTTTCTGCTCAGGTATAACCTTGTGAGGAGATACCCGATGAGCATCACGATGGAAGAAGAAATCAAGCGGTGGACGGCGCGACGCAAGTCGGCGCTGGTTCTGGAAATCA
>JADLCO010000241.1 GCA_020847115.1 Pseudomonadales bacterium
CTCATGGTCGCCTCGGTGCCGGAGTTGACCATGCGCACCTGTTCCAGCCCCGGCACCCGCGCGCACAGGGTATCGGCCATGCGCGTCTCCAGCTCAGTGGGGGCGCCGAAGCCGAGGCCGCGCTCGAGCTGGGCGCGGATCGCGTCGAGCACCGCCGGGTGGCCATGGCCCAGGATCATCGGCCCCCAGGACTGCACATAGTCGAGGTAGCGGTTGCCGTCGACGTCCTCCAGCCAGGGCCCCTGGGCGCGGGCGAAGAACACCGGGGTGCCGCCCACGGCGCGAAAGGCCCGCACCGGCGAGTTGACGCCGCCGGGAATGTGGCGCAGGGCGGCAGCGAAACATTCTTGCGAGCGGGTCATGGCAGTCCGGATACGGGGCGAGCGGTCATTATCGGGGATGGCTTCCGCGCGGGCCAACTCAGAACGGCCGCACCACCACCAGGCTCACGATGGCGATCAGGAACAGCACCGGAATCTCGTTGAACCAGCGGTAGAAGACGTGGGATCTGGTGTTGTTGTCGTTGCGGAACTGGCGCATCAGGTACAGGCAGGCGTGGTGGTAGACGACCAGCAGCACCACCAGGGTCACCTTCACCCGGAACCAAGTCTGGTTCAGGTAATAGTCCGGCGCCAGGCTGGCCAGCCAGATGCCGAATACCAGGGTGGCGATCATCGCCGGGCTGGCGATACCCCGCGACAGTTTCCGCTCCATCACCTTGAAGCGCTCGACGCTGATTTCGTCCTCGGCCTGGGCGTGGTAGACGAACAGCCGCGGCAGGTAGAACAGCGCAGCGAACCAGCACACGACGCTGACGATGTGGGCGACTTCGATCCATTCTGCGGGCATGGGGCACCTCGTTGTGCAGGAGCGCCCATGGTAGCGGCTTCGCCGGGACCGGGCAGCCGGATGGCCTTGGAGTATCATGGCGGCCCCCGGTTTCTGGCCTCGCATCATGATCAAGGTGGGCATCGTCGGCGGCACCGGCTACACCGGCGTCGAACTGCTGCGGCTGCTGGTGGGCCATCCCCGGGTGGAACTGGTGGCCATCACCTCGCGCCAGGAGGCCGGCCGCGGCGTGGCGGAACTGTTCCCCAATCTGCGCGGACACCTCGACCTCGCCTTCAGCGAGCCCGATGTCGAGCGCCTCGCCGGCTGCGATCTGGTGTTCTTCGCCACGCCCCACGGTGTCGCCCAGGCCACGGTGCCGGCGCTGCTGGCGCGCGGGGTGAAGGTGATCGACCTGTCGGCCGACTTCCGCATCCGCTCGGTGCCGCTGTGGGAGCGCTGGTATGGCCAGACCCACGGCTGCCCGGAGCTGGTCGCCGAGGCGGTGTATGGGCTGCCCGAGTTCAACCGCGAGCGCATCCGCGGCGCGCGCCTGATCGCCTGCCCCGGCTGCTATCCCACCAGCGTGCTGCTGGGCTTCCTGCCGCTGCTGGAGCAGGGGCTGGCGGACATCACGGACCTGATCGCCAACTCGGCCTCCGGCGTCAGCGGTGCCGGGCGCCAGGCGAGTATTCCCAACCTGCTCACCGAGGCCAGCGACAACTTCAAGGCCTACGGTGTGGCCGGCCACCGCCATCTGCCGGAGATCGAGCAGGGCCTGGCCGACATCGCCGGTGCCTCCGTGGCGCTCACCTTCGTGCCCCACCTGTTGCCCATCATCCGCGGCATCCACAGCACCCTCTACGCGACCCTGACCGATCCCGAGGTGGATCTGCAGGCACTCTACGAGCAGCGCTATCGCGACGAGCCCTTCGTCGACGTACTGCCCGCCGGGCAGTACCCCGAGACGCGCACCGTGCGCGGCGCCAACTGGGTGCGCATCGCGGTGCAACAGCCCCAGGGGCGGGGCAAGGCGGTGGTGATGGTGGTCGAGGACAACCTGGTCAAGGGCGCCTCCGGCCAGGCGGTGCAGAACCTGAACATCCTGTTCGATCTGCCCGAAACCCTCGGCCTGGATGCCCCCGCGCTGCTGCCCTGAGGCCGCGCTGTTGCCGTCCAGGTTGCGAAAGATGGTGCAACGTAGCGCACCGCGCCTCCCGGCCGTGGCGCTGGTGTTGGTGGTTGCCGCGGCCGGGCTGCTGCTCGGCCACTGGTGGGGGCGGGTGGAGTCGATCCCGCACGAGCCCGATCGGGGCAAGCTGCGCCGGCAACTGGCCGCCGAACGGCAGCGCAGCGCCCACCTGGAGCAGGAACTGGTCAACCGCATGGTGGCCGCCGAGGTGGACTGGCGCGCCATGGCCCAGGTCCGTCAGCTGGTCACGGAACTCGATGAGCGCATCGCCGCCCAGGACGAGGAGCTGAATCTCTACCGGTTGCTTTTGCAGCAAGACAACAGCGTCAAGGGCCTACACATCGAACACTGGCGGGCCATGCCCACGGCCGAACCCGGGACCTATGGCTACCGGCTGGTGGTGCGCCAGAACGTCGATCTGCGCGAGTCGCTGGAGGTCAGTCTGAAGGTGGTACTGCTCGGCGAAACCGCCGGCGAGCCGGTGACCTTCACCCTGGCGGAGCTCGATGAGGGCGTGGACCGCGAGGTGGTGCCGCTGTCGTTTCGCTACTTCAAGTTCTTCGACGGGCGCCTGACCCTGCCCGAAGGCTTCTTGCCCCGCGAGGTGGAAGTCTCGGTATGGCCGCGCGGCAAGAAAGACGAGCTGCGGGTGCGCCGCTTCGCCTGGAGCACGGGCACTGACGCCGGCGGCCCTGCGGCGGCAGGTTAGCCCCGCCCGTGCAGGGCGCGCGCTATAATCGGCATCGAGTTGATCTGCATCAGGTAGTCTGCTCATGTCCGCTCCCCAGCTGTTTACACCCGCCCCGCTAGTGATCACGGCGGCGGCGATCGCGAAGGTGAGGGCCCTGGTCGAGGACGAGGGCAACCCGGACCTCAAGCTGCGCGTCTACGTCACCGGCGGTGGCTGTTCCGGCTTCCAGTACGGCTTTGCTTTCGAAGAGCAGTGCGCCGAGGACGACACCCGCATCGCGCGCGACGGTGTGACCGTGGTGGTCGATTCCCTCAGCCTCCAGTATCTGACCGGTGCCGAAGTGCACTACGAGGAGGGGCTGGAAGGCGCCCGCTTCCTGGTGCGCAACCCCAACGCAACCACCACCTGCGGCTGCGGCGCCTCGTTCTCGATGTGAGGCCGGCGGCGCTTGCGCCGGCCGGGTGATGCCGCGACACTGCCCTCCCCGGTCACTGCCGTCCCGACCGCCCCACCGCCATGGCCTACCGCGACCTGCGCGATTTCCTCCGCTCCCTCGAAGCGCGCGGCGAACTCCGGCGCATCGCGGTTCCGGTCAGCCCAGTGCTGGAAATCACCGAAATCTGCGATCGCACCCTCAAGGCCGGCGGCCCGGCGCTGCTGTTCGAGCGCCCCACCGGCTTCTTGGTGCCCGTGCTCGGCAATCTGTTCGGCACCGCGGAGCGGGTCGCGCTCGCCATGGGCGGCGAAGGGCTCGCCCATCTGCGCCAGGTCGGCGAGCTGCTCGCCTTTCTCAAGGAGCCCGAGCCGCCCAAGGGGCTGCGCGACCTGTGGGCCCAGCGCGACCGGTTCCGGCCGGTGCTCAACATGCCGGTCAAAAACGTCAGGTCGCCGCCCTGTCAGGAAGTGGTGCTGGAGGGCGCCGCGGTGGACCTCGGCGCCTGGCCGGTCCAGACCTGCTGGCCCGGCGATGCTGGCCCGCTCATCACCTGGCCGCTGGTGATCACCCGCGGGCCGGGCAAGGAACGCCAGAACCTCGGCATCTACCGCATGCAGGTGATCGGCCGCAACCGCGCCATCATGCGCTGGCTGGCCCACCGTGGCGGCGCCCTCGACTACCGCGACTGGCAGGCCGCCTACCCGGGCAAACCCTTTCCGGTGGCGGTGGCGCTCGGTGCCGATCCCGCCACCATCCTCGGCGCAGTGACGCCGGTGCCGGACAGCCTCTCCGAATACGCCTTCGCGGGCCTGCTGCGCGGCGAGCGCACCGAGGTGGCGGCGGCCCTGGGCAGCGCCCTGCAGGTGCCGGCGCGCGCCGAGCTCGTCCTCGAAGGCCACCTCCCCCACGGCGACGAGGC
>JADLCO010000242.1 GCA_020847115.1 Pseudomonadales bacterium
ACGGGCGCTGGCCGCACGCGATGCCGGCGCCGGCTTCGAACTGGCGATGGTCCGCGCCACCTGGCTGCTGGCCGGCTCCTTTTTCCTGTCCTCGGTCCTCAATTACCTGCTCGCCAGCACGGTGGTGACGGCGGCCGCGGGCAGCGTCGAATACAACCAACAACTGGGCAAGCTGACCGCGCTGAGCTATCCGCTGATCGCGCTGCCGGCCACCATCGTCACCGCCGCCGCGCTGTTCTATCTGTTTCGCCGCCTCACCCAGCTGACCGGGCTGGGGTTCGAGGAATTGCTGCACTCGCCCGCTGCGACGAAACTCAGCTGAGGAGCCGACCCATGTGGTATGGGGTGATCGGGGAGGATCGGCCCGACAGCCTGGCCGACCGGCTGCGCGCCCGCCCCGCGCATCTGGCGCGCCTGGAAGCGCTGCGCGACGCCGGGCGGCTGCTGGTGGCGGGACCGACCCCGGCGATCGACAGCGAGCACCCGGAAGCGGCGGGCTTCACCGGCAGCGTGGTGATCGCCGAATTTCCCTCGCTGGAGGAGGCCCGGGCCTGGGCCACCGCCGATCCCTACGTCGTGGCCGGCGTGTTCGCCGCGGTCACCGTCAAACCCTTCAAGAGAGTGCTGCCCTGATGCCGCTCCGAATTCCCCGCCGGCTGCCGGCCGGTGTCGCCCTGGCCGCCTGCCTGTGGCTGCCCGCCGCCGCGCTGGCCGCCACCGCCTACATCGTCGATGAATTGCGCGTCTCACTGCGCGAAGCACCCTGCGACCAGTGCGCCGTGGTGCAGCCGGGCCTGCCCTCCGGGCTGCAGCTCGAGGTCAGCGAAGCCCGCGACGGCTGGAGTCGGGTGCGCACCGCCGAAGGCGCGGAGGGCTGGGTACCCAGCCGCTATCTGACCGATCGGCCCATCGCGCGCGATCAGCTCGAAGCGCTGCGCCAGCAACTGACGCAGCTGCAGGAGGAAAACCGCGACCTGCGCCAGCGCCTCCAGGAACTGGGCGCCCAGGTGCCGGGCAGCACGGCCCCCGACGGCCTGCCGCCGCCGGATACCCCGGAGCTGTACGCCCAGAATGAGGAACTGCTCAAGCACAACAAGCTGCTGCAATCCGAAGTGGAAGTGCTGCACGCGCGCCTGGAACAGCTGGAAGGCAGCGAACGGCAGCGCTGGTTCTTCTACGGCGGTGTCCTGGTGGCCCTGGGCGCGCTGGTCAGCGTCCTGGTGCCCCGTTTGAAACCCAAACGCAAAGGCTACTCCGAATGGCGCTGAAATCGCTCCCCCTGATCGCCCTCGCCGCCCTGTGCCTGGCGCTGCCGGCTGCGGCCCAGACCGACGCCGCCCCGGTGGTGGAACTGCGCACCAGCGCCGGCGCCATCCGCATCGAGCTGGTGCCCGACCGGGCGCCGCAGACCGTCGCCAACTTCCTGCGCCTGGTGGACAGCGGGTTCTACCGGGGCCTGCAGTTCCACCGCGTGGTGCCCGGTTTCGTCGCCCAGGGCGGCGGCTTCGACGCACAGCGCGATCCGCGCGAACCCGGCACCACGGTGGTGAACGAATCGGTCGGCGGCCTCGGCAACCAGCGCGGCACCATCGCCATGGCGCGCCGCCAGGACCCCGACAGCGCCGGCGCCCAGTTCTATTTCAATCTCGCCGACAACGCCTTCCTCGACGCCAAGGGCCAGCAGCCGGGCTACACCGTGTTCGGCCGGGTGGTGGCGGGCATGGAAGTGGTCGACCGCATCGGCGCGGCCGCGACCACCGACGCCGGCGGCGCCTTCACCAATGTACCGCGCCAGCCCATCCTGATCCTGGAAGCGACGCGCGTCGGAGCGACCGGTGACCGCGCTCAGCGTCAACCTCAATAAGATCGCGCTGCTGCGCAACTCGCGCCCGGGCAATTACCCGGACGTGGTCGCCCACGGCGCGGTCTGCCTTGCTGCCGGCGCCGACGGTCTCACCGTGCACCCGCGGCCGGACCGGCGCCACATCCGCCCCGACGACGTGCGCACCCTGGCGGCGCTGGTGGCATCTCACCCCGGCTGCGAGTTCAACATCGAGGGCAATCCCTTCGCACCTCCGGGTCCCGGCTATCCCGGCCTGCTGGCCCTGGTCGCCGAGACCCGGCCCCAGCAGTGCACGCTGGTGCCCGACAGCAGCACGCAACTGACTTCGGATCACGGCTTCGACCTGCAGCGCGATGCCGAAGCGCTGGGCCCGGTACTGGCGCAATGCCGCGCACTCGGCGTCCGCGTCAGCCTGTTCCTGAACCCGGATGTGGAGCAGATCGCCCGCGCTGCCGCGCTCGGCGCCGAGCGCATCGAGCTCTACACCGGACCCTATGCCGCAGCCTGGGCACGCGGTGATGGCGAAGTGGAACTGGAGCGCTATCGCGCCGCCGCGACCCAGGCCTGCGCGCTGGGCCTCGGCGTCAACGCCGGCCACGATCTCAACCTGCACAACCTGGGCGCCTTCGCGCAGACGGTCCCCGGACTGCTGGAGGTCTCCATCGGCCACGCGCTGATCGTCGACGCCATCGCCATGGGCCTCGACCGCGCGGTGCGCGCCTACCGCCAGTGCCTCGATTAGCGCCGTGGATTACGCCGCCAGGAAGCGCTTCTACGACCGCCTGATCACCGTCTACGGGCGCAAGCCCGTGCTCGAAGTGCTGCGCGACCCGGCGCTCAGAGTACATCGCCTGCATCTGGCGCGCTCCAACCGCCGCGATGCCACCATCGACGAACTGCTGGAACTGGCGCGCACTCGCGGCGTCGAGGTGCGCGAGCACAGCCGCGAGGAACTCGCCCGCATCTCCAAGAACGGCCGCCAGGACCAGGGCGTGGCCGCGGACGTGGACTGCCCCCGCCACCGCGACTACCGCGAGCTGCTGATACCGGCGCCGCCGACCCGCCTGCAGCTGGTGGCGCTGGACCGGGTGACCAATCCGCAGAATCTGGGCATGATCATCCGCACCCTGTGCGCGAGCCCCCTCGACGGCCTGCTGCTGCCGCGCAGCGGCTGCGCGCCGCTGTCGCCCCTGGTGATCAAGGCCAGTGCGGGCACCCTGTTCCGCTGCCCGCTATGGCGCTGCGAGAGCCTGCCCGCCGCCCTCGCCGAATTTGCCGCGGCCGGGGTCGAGATCGCCATGCTCGCCGCCGCTGCGCCGCTGGCGCTCGGCGCCTATCGGCCGCCGCCGGCGGTGATCTATGTACTCGGCAACGAAACCGAGGGCGTGTCCCCGGCGGTGGCGGCACTGGCCCGGCGCCGGCTGGCGGTGCCCATGGCCAACGGCGTGGAATCCCTCAACGTCGCGGTCGCCGCCGGCCTCATCGCGTTTCGCCCTCTGCTCGCCACACCGGGGTGAGGGTCGCCAGGCCGGCGGCCACCATGGTACAGACACCGAGCAGCGCCAGCGCCGGCAGCACCCCGGCCGCGGCGACCACTTCGCCGGTGAGCCAGGCGCCGATCGGCGCGGTGCCGAAAAACGCCAGCTGGTAGACCGACACCACCCGCGAGCGATGCGTCTCGGGCGCCAGCGTGTGGGTCAGGATCCGCCCGAGCGTGATCGCCTGACCGGAGAACATGCCCCAGACCAGCACCGCCGGGAACAGCATCGCCAGCGGCAGCTGCATGGTCAGGCCCACCAGGATCACGCCACGCCCGAACAGGCTCGCGATCAACATTCGGCCCGGCCGCTCGCGCGCCGCGCCGCGGCGAATGAACAGCAGGTTGGCGACCAGCACCCCGAGCGTAAAGCAGAGCTGGACGCCGGAGAACAGCCCCGAACCGCCCTGGTAGATCTCGCGCACCATCAGCGGCACCGCCACCAGGTAGGCGCCGAAGCCGAAGAACCCGGTGATGCTGACCACCAGCATCAGCGCGCGCAGGCGCGGCAACTGCCAAACTTCGCGCAGCCCGGACAGCACCCCGGCCGGCACCTCCCGGGCACCGGCCTGGCGGCCCTCGTGAGCCGGCTGGGCGCGCCCGAACAGGCTGGCCGCGGCCAGAAACAGCAACAACTGGCCGCCGAGCAGCCACGGCAGACCGATGCGGTCGAGCTGACCGGCGGCGAGGATGCCCAGGCTCTGGGCGGCGAACTGGGCGAAGGTCGATTGGGCCACCGCGCGCTGCAGATCGGCGCCGCAGAGCTGCGGCAGGAGTCCCTCCCGGGCCGGCTGCACGAAGGCGGTGATGGTGCCGTAGCCGACCCCGAACAGAAGCAGCAGGCGATAGTCGAGCCAGCCGCCGACGGCCGCCGCGAGCAGCACGCAGCAGGGCAGCGCGTAGAGGCGGAACAGCGCGCGCAGCCAGGTGCCGAGATGGCGGTTGTCGGAGAGCGCCCCGCCCCAGAGGATCAGCAGCAGGCTGGGCAGCAGCACCGCAGTCTGGGCGAGGCCGACGCGGTCGGGCGTCTCGTGCAGCACGCCCACCAGGATCCAGGGAAACAGCACGACCTGGAGGCCCATGGCGATGGCGCCGACTCCGATGCCACCCAGATACCAGTGAAAGCGTCGTGATGCCGCCGCGCTCACCCCCGCCCCCACGCCCGTCCGGGGCTCAGCGGGCAGCGCCAGGAACGGGCGCGGGTCATGGCTCCCGGGTCCACTCGCAACGGACCTGGAAGCGCGCGTCGCCGGGCCGATGGCAGTCGCCGGCGCTCTCCCAGAAGAAGGAGTGGGTGCCGGCCAGCTCGGTTTCGAGATGCACAGTGGCGGAAACCCAGTACATGCGCGCCAGGAGCGTCTCGAACTCGCGCATCCACAGTTCCCACTCGTACTCGATGCCCTGGTAGGCAGCGCCGAAATGGACCACCTCGGTGTGCGGCCCGTTGAGCAGCAGTGAGCGCTGCGGGGAGCCGAACATCTCCCGGCAGATCAACGGCCACATGTCCACGGGCGGCAAGGCATCGATGGCTTCGCGATTGGCGCGCAGCCGCTGCGCCGCCTCGGCGCCGGCGACGCAATCCCGGATACAGCCATAGATGACCGCTTCACCGTCCACGGCGATCTCCCCCCTAACACCCCAGGCCCCGCCACCGACCGGCGCCCGCGCGCCACCACGGCCTCGCCCCTCAACGCCCGGCATTGTAGTGCAGCCGGCGCAGCAGCTCCGGCTCGTCGATGATCTCGATCCCCAGCGCCTGCGCCTTGGCCAGCTTGGCACCGGCGCGGGCGCCGGCCACCACCACCCGGGTCTGCGCCGACACACTGCCGGTCACGGTGGCACCCAGGGCCTCGAGCTGCGCGCGAGCCTGGTCGCGGGTCCGGGTTTCCAGGGCACCGGTCAGCCCCCAGGTCTGTCCGGCCCGGGGCGG
>JADLCO010000243.1 GCA_020847115.1 Pseudomonadales bacterium
ATGTGGTGATGTCGAACGGCCCGCTGAACCGGCCCAAGCTGCCCGGCATCCCCGGCATCTCCAAGTTCAAGGGCCACACCTTCCACACCAGCCGCTGGGATTACGAGTACACCGGTGGCGATTCCACCGGCAACCTGGTGAAACTCCGCGACAAGCGCGTCGGCATCATCGGCACCGGTGCCACCGCCATCCAGTGCATCCCGCACCTGGGGGCAGCGGCACAACACCTCTATGTGTTCCAGCGCACCCCGTCCTCGGTGGACGTGCGCGCCAATCGGCCCACGGATCCGGAGTGGGTCAAGAGCCTGAGGCCCGGCTGGCAGCAGGAGCGGATGGACAACTTCAATATCCTGACCTCCGGCGGCGAGGTGGACGTCGATCTGGTTGCCGACGGCTGGACCGAAATCTTCCGCGACCTGTCCGGGCCCAACCAGCGCAAGCTGAATCCCGACATGACCCCCGCAGAAGTGGCGGCGCGCATGGAGATCGCCGATTTCAAGAAGATGAACCAGATCCGGGCACGGGTGGACAGCATCGTCAAGGATCCGAAAACCGCGGCGGCGTTGAAGCCCTGGTACCGGCAGTTCTGCAAGCGCCCCGGCTTTCACGACGAGTATTTGCAGACCTACAACCGGCCCAATGTGACGCTGGTGGATACCGACGGCCGCGGGGTCGACCGCATCACCGAGACCGGCGTGGTGGTGGCCGGCAGGGAATACGAGGTCGATTGCCTGATTTTCGCCACGGGCTTTGAAGTCGGCACCAACTACACCCGACAGTCGGGCTACGATCTGGTGGGCCGCGATGGCCTGCGGCTCAGTGAAAAATGGGCCGATGGACTCTCCACCTTCCATGGCCTGTACACGCGGGGATTTCCCAATTGCTTCACCATGGGGCTGACCCAAACCGGGTTCACCACCAGCATTCCCCATGCCCTGAACGAACAGGCCAAGCACCTCAGTCATGTGCTCAAGCACTGCGTGGAGCAGGGAGTGCGCACCCTGGAGACCACTCAGGAGGCCGAGGACGCCTGGGTCGCCACCATCCGCAAGCTGGCCCATCTCGGCAAGCGCTTCTACGCCGAATGTACCCCGGGTTACTACAACCAGGAGGGCGTCGAGGGCGGCGAAGGTTTCTTCAGCAACCAGTACGGCGGCGGCGCGCCGGAGTTCTTCGCCCTGCTCGACCGTTGGCGCAGGGAGGGTAGCTTCGAGGGCCTGGAGATCAAGCGGTAGCCGTCCGCGCCCTGGCTGGTGCTCCGTACCTCGGGTAGCCGAGGTACGGAGCACCAGGCCGATTTTCCGCGACCCCGGCAGGCGTTCCCGCGGCCGTTGAAGAAGCCATTCAGTCTGCTGGCGCTGGATCGTCCGCTTCGGCGGAGGTGGCGTCCGGTTCGGGAATGCGGCTCGCCAGCACCTTGTCGATGCGGCGGCCGTCGAGGTCGACGACTTCGAGCCGCCACTGTTCCCAGACCGCCACATCGCCGGTATGGGGCACCCGGCCCAGCAGCCACATCATCATGCCGCTCAGCGTGTGGTAGTGGTTCTTGTCCTCCTCGGGAACGGCTCTGAGGCCCAGCCGATCCTTCAGCTCTGGCACCGGGATCATGCCGTCGAGCAGCCAGGACCCGTCCTCGCGCTGCACCGCCCAGGCCTCTTCCTGATCCCAGGGCTCGAACTCGCCGGTGACGGCTTCGAGCACGTCTTGGAGGGTCACCAGGCCCTGGATCTCGCCGTATTCGTCGACTACGAAGGCGAGTTGGGTGCGGGATACCCGGAAATGGTCGAGCAGTTCCATGCCGGACAGGGATTCGGGCACATAGGTGGCTGGCGTCAGGCCCTGCTCGATGTCGATGGCGCCGCCGCGCAGGGTCTGCTGGACGATCTGCTTGGCCGAGATGATGCCGAGGATGTCGCCCAGGCCGCCGCGGCAGACCGGAAATCGAGAGTGGTTGGAGGCGCTCATCCGCCCCAGGTTTTCCTCGAGCGGGCGTTCCACATCGAGCCAGAGGATGTCGGCGCGCGGCACCATTAGCGAGCCGATCTGGCGTTCGTCCAGGCGGAACACGTTGCGCACCATCTGGTGTTCGCTCTTTTCGATCACGCCGGCCTCCGATCCTTCTTCGAGCAGGGCGTGGATTTCTTCTTCGGTGACCAGACTGGCGCCCAGGTCCTGATGCCCGATCAGGCGCAGCACGAAGCCGGTGGAAAAGCTGAGCAGTTGCACGAAGGGGCGGGTGAGCAGAGCCAGGGCGCGCATCGGACGCGCCACCAGGCGCGCGATGCGCTCCGGGTTCAGCTGGGCGATGCGCTTGGGCACCAGTTCACCGGCGACGATCGAAAAATAGGTCACCACCACCACCACCAGCGCGGTGGCGCCGATCTCGCTGGTGCGCTGCTCCAGGCCGATGCCCTGCATCCAGATGGCAAAGGGCGCGGCCAGTGCCGACTCGCCGACGATCCCGTTGAGGATGCCGATGGAGGTGATGCCGATCTGTACCGTGGAGAGGAATTTTGTGGGTTCGGCACCGAGCTCGATGGCCGCGGCGGCTGCAACATCCCCCTCTTCGGCGAGCCGGGTCAGCCGCGCGCGGCGGGCGGCGACCAGTGCGATTTCCGACATGGCAAAGGCGCCGTTGAGCAGAATCAGGGCGGCGAGAATCAGAATTTCCATGGGCAGGCCATCATGGCTGGAAGGTGCCGCCGACGCCACGAACCCGGTCCGCCGCACGGCGGCAGGCGTCTCGGGGGAGGATGATCGTCGGACGGAGGAGCAGGCATGTTCAGAGGGATTGCTCGCGTTCTCTGGCGCTCAGGATGCGCTCGTCGCTCCCCAGCCGGTGGGCGTAGATCGCGGAGAAGGCCAACACGTTCTGCACGTAGTTACGCGTTTCCAGAAAGGGGATCGCCTCGATCCAGGCGTCGAACGGCAGGCGCCCGCCGCTGCGCTCCAGCCACTGCCGGACCCGCCCAGGGCCGGCGTTGTAGGCGGCGGTGGCCAGGATGCGGTTGTCCTGGAAGCGCCGCAGCATGTCGCGGTAATAGCGCGTGCCGAGCTCGATGTTGAGCGCCGGGTCGAGCAGTTGCTGCGGGCCGCGATAGGGGATGCCGTGGCGCCGGGCAACCTCGGTCGCGGTGGCTGGCATCAGCTGCATGAGGCCGCGCGCCCCAGCCGGCGAAAGCGCGTCAGCGCGGAACGCGCTTTCCTGGCGAGCGACGGCAAACAGCAGTGGCATCGGCAGGTCGTTGTGGTGTGCCTGGGCGGCGAATTCGTGCCGGTGCAGCACCGGAAACCGGGCTTCCAGATCATCCCACTGACTGGCTTTCACCATGGCCAGAATCGCCTGGTGGTACCAGCCCCAGCTGTGCGCCAACTGGCCCGCCAGATCCCACTCGGCCTCGCTCAGCTGCCGGGTGGCCCGCCACCACTCCCGGGCGGCATCCAGTTCCTGGCCGTGATGGAGCAGTTCGCGCATACGGAGAAAGGGCGGGCGGGACGCGAACGCCAGCCGGGCGTCGGGATCGGGCGCGGTGGTGCGCGGCGCCATCTGGTAGCGGCTGCCCAGCCAGTCGCTGGCCAGAAAGCCGTAGAAACTACGCTGCTTGGCCACTTCGACGAAGGCGGTCCGCGTCTGATCATCGGCGCCGTCCGTCAGCACCCGGGCCCGCGCCGACCAATAGCGCCAATCCGGTTTGGTTTGCAGTGTGGTCGGCAGCGCGTCGATATCGGCGGCGACGGCCGGCCATTCGCCGGCCGCGATCCGGCGCCGCAACAGCCATTCGCGGAAGTCGCTGTCGAGCCATTCGCCGCGCTCCTGCAGCAGGCCGGCGAGTTGCTGCCGATGTCCCTGGTCGTAGAGACCGCGGGCGATGGCAGCGGTGACCCGGGCGCGGGTGGCGGCGCCGAACTGCCGCGCCACTTCCTGATGTGTCCACTGCGCCAGGGCGGCGGGCGCATCCACTTGCGCGCGGCGCGACACGGCCAACGCGATCAGTTCGCTCACTTCGGGATCGGCCTCCGGAAACAGCCGCCGATCGGCGAGCAGACCGGGATCCCGATACAGCGCCAGATAGCGCTTGGCGAGCTCCTGGCCGTGGGGTGAGGTGAGGTAGCGCTGCCGCAGATGCTCTGCCAGCCGGATCTGATCGGCGCGCACCGCGCGCGCAAAGCGCTGCCAAGCCACGGCCTCGGTGATCGCCCCGTCGCGCCGTAACAGCGCAAACAGCGGATCGCATTCGGGTGGCTGGGACTTGGCTACATTCCACAGTGCCAGCCCGGCCGCGGTGGCCTCGGCGCGGGAACCGCCGTGGTAGCGCGCCTCCTGGTACTGGCAGTCGAGCGCCGGGGTGCTGATGCCGGGGTGGTAGTGGTCGCGAAACGCGGTCCAATCGCGCTGCGCGTAGAACTCGCCGAGCAGCCGAGTGCGCAGGCGGTTGGCCAGCGGCATGTCGCCCAGGTCAGCGAGAAAGCGGTCGATGCGTTCGCGATCCCGGGCGTAGGAGGCGCCGCGCAGGTATTCGAATTCGAGGTAGGGGTGCAGCGGATAGGCGCGCAGTTCATCGGCCAGGCGCGCAAAGGTGGCGAAATCCCGGGTCTCCCAGGCCAGGCGTGCAGCCTGATACTGGAGCCGTTGGCGATCCAGTTGGGCGTCACCCCCGGCAGCGACGGCGCAGGCCGTCATCAGCGCGCACACCAAGGCGATGCCGCGGGCGGTGGGCACGCGGGGGCGCGTCCGCGAAATCATGGCCGAAGGCGGGTAGAGCGAGGGTCAGCCGTTGGCTTTTTCCGGCTGAATCCGCACCGCGAGCACGTCACAGGTGGCGCCATGCAGAACCCCATTGGCGGTTGAGCCGAAGACCAGTGCCAAGCCGTGGCGGCCGTAGCTGCCGACCACCGCCAGGTCGACGCCATTTTCGCGCGCGAAGCGATGCATCTCGTGAGCCGGCTGCCCGATCAGAATGTGACACTCCGGCTTGTTCAGGCGACTTTCTGCCGCCAGGGCGGTGAGACGTTCGCGCGCCCTGGTCTCCAGATTGACCTGGAGCTGGCCGAGATCCACGGGAATGTCGCCGCCGTAGGCGAACGACAGCGGCTCCTGGACGTGCACCAGTGATATCCGGGCGTCGCTACCGCCCAGCAACGCTTCGACCCGCGCCATCACCTGACGCGATTCCGGCGACAGATCCAGGCCCACCAGCACGTGTTTGTAGACGGCCATTCGCTTCTCGCGGCGACGAATTTCCGAGCAGTGTAGCCGCTCGACGGTGGCACGCAAGAGCGCGCCGGACTGGCCGGTGGCAGGAAAAGCGCGCTTGACCCCCGCGGACCGAGTCCTTATATATGCTCCCCTTCGCCGGCCAGGGTTGCCGGCAACCATTCAGGCGATGCGGCAGGTTTCATGGGTAAGTCTCTAGTTATAGTGGAATCGCCGGCCAAGGCGAAGACCATCAACAAGTACCTGGGAAAGGATTTCGTGGTCAAGTCCAGCGTTGGCCACGTCCGCGACCTGCCCACTGGAGCCGGTGAACGCCCGGCCGCGCGCGGCCGTCGGTCGGGCGTCGCCAAGCCCGTCGCGAAGGACGCGCAAGTCCAGCGCCAGGAACAATTGGTGCGCCGCATGGGCATCGACCCCGACCATGGCTGGCGCGCGGAATACCAGGTCCTGCCCGGCAAGGAGAAGGTCGTCGACGAGCTGCGCAAGGCGGCGCGTACTGCGGACGCGGTCTACCTCGCCACCGACCTCGATCGCGAAGGGGAGGCCATTGCCTGGCATCTGCGCGAGCTGATCGGCGGCGATGATCAGCGCTTTCGCCGGGTGGTGTTCAACGAAATCACCCAGAAGGCGATCCGCGAGGCCTTCGAACATCCCGGCAAGCTGGATCTGAACCGGGTCAATGCCCAGCAGGCGCGGCGCTTCCTCGACCGCGTGGTGGGCTTCATGGTGTCGCCGCTGCTGTGGGAGAAGATCGCCCGCGGGCTGTCTGCCGGCCGGGTGCAATCGGTAGCGGTCAAACTGATCGTCGAGCGCGAGCAGGAGATCCGCGCCTTCACGCCCGAGGAATATTGGACGCTGCATGCCGACCTCGCCAGGGAGAACGGCGCGAGCGCCCGCTTCGAGGTGAAGAAAGTCGGCGAACGCAGTTACCGGCCCACCCAGTCGGAACATTCCGAGCAGGCGGTGGCGGCATTGCGCAACGCGGAATTTCGCGTCGCAGAGCGCGAGGACAGCCCCACTCAGACGCGGCCGCCCGCGCCCTTCACTACCTCGACCCTGCAGCAGGCGGCGAGTACCCGCCTCGGCTTCGGCGTCAAGAAGACCATGACGCTGGCGCAGCGCCTGTACGAAGCCGGTTACATCACCTACATGCGCACCGACTCGACCAATCTCAGCGCCGATGCGGTCAATGCGTGCCGGCAACTGATCGAGCGGCGCTACGGGAGCGACTATGTGCCCGTGCAACCCAATCGCTACAGCGCCCGCGCCGGGGCCCAGGAAGCGCACGAAGCCATTCGGCCGTCGGCGGTCGAGATAGCCGAGAGCGCGCTCACCGGCGTCGACCAGGACGCACGCCGGCTCTATCAGATGATCTGGCAACAGTTCGTGGCTTGCCAGATGCCGCCCGCCCGCTTCACCAGCACCGGGGTCAACGTCACCGCCGGCGCCTTCGAGCTCCGCGCGCGGGGCAGGGTGGTGGTCTTCGACGGCTTCCTGCGCGCGCTGCCGGCATTGCGCAACAAGGACGAGGTGGAATTGCCGGAGTTCGCGGTGGGCGAGCAGCTGCGGCTGCTGGAGCTGCTGCCGCAACAGCATTTCACCAAGCCGCCGCCGCGCTACACGGACGCTACTCTGGTGCGCGAGCTGGAAAAGCGCGGTATCGGCCGCCCCTCGACCTATGCGGCGATCATCTCCACCATCCAGGAGCGTGGCTACGTGCGTCTGGAAAATCGCCGCTTCCATGCCGAGAAGATCGGCGACATCGTCACCAGCCGCTTGCAGGAAAGCTTTTCCGACCTCATGGACTACGGCTTCACCGCGAGCCTGGAGGGGCAGCTCGACCGCATCGCCGAAGGCGACGTCGAGTGGCGGGAGGTCCTGGACGAGTTTTATCGGGGCTTCACCGAGAGACTGGCGCGGGCCAAGGCAGGCGCCGGCGGCATGCGGCCCAATGCCGTGGTGGAAACCGAGATTCCCTGCGCGCTCTGCGGCCGACCGATGCAGATCCGCACCGGCAGCACCGGGGTGTTTCTCGGTTGCTCGGGCTATTCGCTGCCGCCCAAGGAGCGCTGCAAGGGCACCCGCAACCTGATCCCCGATCAGGAGGTGGTGCCCGCGGGTGCCGACGACGAGGCCGAATCCCGGCTGTTGCTGCACAAGCGCCGCTGCCGCCGCTGCAACGCCGCCATGGACGGCTATCTGGTGGACGACAAGACCCGCATCCACATTTGCGGGGCGAGCCCGGATTGCCCCGGCTACGAACTGGAAACGGGCAGCTTCCGCATCAAGGGCTACGAGGGCCCGGTCATCGAGTGCGACAAGTGCGGTAGCGAAATGCAGCTCAAGACCGGTCGCTTCGGCAAGTATTTCGGCTGCACCGCAGCCGGCTGCGGCAATACCCGCAAACTGCTGCGCAACGGTCAGCCGGCACCGCCCAAGGTGCCGGCGGTGCCGATGCCGGAATTGCGCTGCCAGAAAGTGGACGACTACTATGTACTGCGCGATGGCGCCGCCGGCCTGTTTCTCGCCGCGAGCCAGTTTCCCAGGCACCGCGAGACGCGTGCGCCACTGGTCGAAGAACTCCTGCGCCACAAGGATGAGATCGATCCCAAGTACCACTATCTGCTCAGCGCGCCGACGCGCGATGCGTCGGGCAACCCCGCGCTGGTCCGCTTCAGCCGCAAGACCGGAACCCAGTACGTGCAGACCGAGGTGGACGGCAAGGCAACCGGGTGGCGGGCCGATTACCGGGATGGCCGCTGGGTGATCACCGATAAGACCAAGTGACCGTCCCGGACCGGTGTCGGCGGGACGCCGGCCCCGGTCCATGTCAGCGGCATGTCAAAAGCAGGGGGCGGGCTGCTATACTCCGGGCCAAGGCAGCCCAGTGGTGACGAGATGGCTTCATCCCTGTTTGAAATCGTCGAACTTCCCGGTGGCGAATTTGCGCTCCAGCGGTCCGGAGAGGACGGCGAGCCCTTGGTGCGCATCGAGTTTTCCGAGGAGGCGCGCGTCTACCTGCTCGATGCGGGGCTGGATGTGGCGCGGGCGATGATCGACGCCGGCATCGAGGCGATCGAAAAGCTCGGCGTCGACAGCGGTCCGGACCGGCAGCAGGCCAATCGCCGCGTGCTGCACTGAAGTCTCACCAGCGGCCATCGCCGCCGGGCAGCTGCCGGCGCACCAGGCCTACCGCTTTCCCTTCGACGGCAAAGCGGGTGGTGTCGAGATCCACTTCGATCGGCGCGAAATCCGCATTGGCGGGCAACAGCTGCAAGCGCCGCGGATCGCCGGTTCTGCGCAGTCGCTTCACCGTCACCTCGTCTTCGATCCGTGCCACCACGATGCTGCCGTCCTCGGCCACTTCGGTCTTGTGCACGGCGAGCAGGTCGCCATCCCGAATGCCGGCGTCGCGCATGCTGTCGCCCTGCACGCGCAGCAGGTAATCCGCTGGCGGCGTGAACAGGCCCGGGCCCACCGCGCAACGGCCTTCGACATGTTCCGCCGCGAGGATCGGGTGGCCGGCGGCGACGCGGCCCACGATCGGCAGGCCGGCGGATACGGCGGCGAGGCGAAGGCCGCGGGATGCGCCTGGCATCAACTCGATCTCGCCCTTGCGCGCCAGCGCGCGCAGGTGTTGTTCGGCGGCATTTGCGGAGCGAAAACCGAAGTGGCGGGCAATCTCGGCGCGGGTCGGCGGATAGCCGCGGTCGCCCTGATACTGGTGGAGATATGCGAGGATCTCTCGCTGCCTTTGGGTGAGCTCGGAATCCGCCATGGGCAAGCGCCGGTGGTGAGGGTTACTGTGATTATAGCCAGTGCCGAGGCACGGCCAAACCGGCCAACGCCCGGGTGATGCACTCAACGGGAGGAGGCGATGGACGAAACCAAGCTGCCGGAAGCCTGGCGGGTATTGCGGATCCAGTCCGAACTGGTAGACGGCATCGAATCCCTGGCGCAATTGCGCGGTGCCGTCACCGTATTCGGCAGCGCCCGCCAGCCGGAGGGCAGTCCCTGGTACGAGGCGGCGCGCAGGCTGGGCGAATTGCTCGGGGAGGAAAACATCCCGGTGATCACCGGCGGCGGCCCCGGCATCATGGAGGCGGCCAACCGCGGCTGTTTCAGCACGCCGGCCGATACCGTCGGCCTCAACATCCACCTGCCGCAGGAGCAGCGCCCCAATACCTATCAGGACATCGCGCTGTATTTCCGGTATTTCTTCGTGCGCAAATTTCTGTTCGTGAAGTACGCGATCGGTTTTGTCATCTTTCCCGGCGGGTTCGGTACCCTGGATGAATTGTTCGAGGCGCTGACCCTGGTGCAGACCGGCAAGGTGCGGCCCTTCCCGGTGGTGCTGGTGGACGCCAACTACTGGCGCGGCCTGCTCGACTGGATGACGACCACCATGCAGGGCGCCAACTGCATCAGCGATCACGAGCTCCAGTTGATCACCCTGGTGGACACTGCGGAGGAGGCGGCCGCGGTGATCCTGCAGCATGCGCGCATGCTGCAGGCCCAGTCACTATCCGATTGATCCGGCGCAGTACTCGTCGTAATCGGAGTAGTTGTCGGCGTCGCTGTCGTCATTGAACGGGTCTTCCCAGGTGGCCTCGCGCAGCGCTTCTTCGTCCTCGCCCAGCATCAGCTCCTCGAGCTCGTTGAGGTCGTCCGGGGGCTCGGCCGGCAGCAATACCATCTGCGCCCAGGTTTCCGGATCGATTTCACTTATATCGCCGTTCAGGTACTGGACCGCGATGCCGTCATCGTCCACGGCGATGACCTCGAAAATTTCGTCTTCCGCGGCATCCTGATACCAGTTGCCGATGACCGGTCCGCGCTTGCTCATGTTTCACATCCCCCGAGTTTCGATGGGTCAAGCTATCACCGCCGGTGCGGATTGCCCATAGCAGGCGCGGCGATGGGGTTTGACGCCGGTCAGAAAAAGCAGGTCACGGAACAGTATCCGCCTCGCGCCGGCGTCCCTAGGATAGCGCGCTGGTCGCGGCGGTGTAAGCCGATGCATGGTGGCGGGATGTTCCCGTTGCACGGGAATTTTCCGTTGTTCCGCCGCGGGAATTGCCTAGAATTTGCACCATCGAAAGCGGCGGGAGCGCGGCGATGGCAATGACCGATCGGCCCGGGCGGAGAACCACCCCGCAAGCGGAGGCGCGATGACGACAGCACCTGGCCCGGTGATGCTGGACTTGGAGGGGCAACGGCTCGACAAGGCGGAAGCGGAGCTGCTGCGCCATCCGCTGGTCGGCGGCGTGATCTTCTTCGATCGCAACATCGGCGCCCGCGCCGAGTTCATGGCGCTGGTGGCGGCCGTGCGCGAAGTACGGCCCGAACTGTTGCTGGCCGTCGATCAGGAGGGCGGTCGGGTGCAGCGGCTGCGCGACGGCTACATCGCCCTGCCGCCCATGCAATGTCTCGGCGATGCCGTTGCGCGCGATGGCGATCGGGGGCGCTGGCTGTGTCGCGAGACCGGCTGGCTGCTGGCCAGCGAAGTGCTGGCCTCGGGCCTGGACTTCAGCTTTGCCCCGGTGCTGGACCTCGACCGCGAGCACTGCGCGGTGATCGCCGCGCGCGCTTTCCACTCTGCACCTGAAATCGCCATCGCGGCCGCGCGCGCCTTCATCGCCGGTCTGCACGAGGCCGGCATGGCCGTTACCGGCAAGCATTTCCCCGGCCATGGCGGGGTGCGGGGCGATAGCCATCTGGAGACCCCGGTCGATGCGCGGCCGCTGGCGACCTTGCGTGCCCATGACCTGCTCCCCTTTGCCGAGCTCGCCGGCGAACTCGATGCGGTGATGCCGGCACACATTGTCTATTCGGCCGTCGACCCGCTGCCGGCCGGGTTTTCGCGCTACTGGATCGGTCAGGTATTGCGCACCGAGCTGGGCTTTCAGGGTGCGGTATTCAGCGACGACCTGGCGATGAAGGGCGCAGATGCCGTCGGCGGTTACCCGGAAAAGGCGCGCGCGGCGGTGGCTGCGGGCTGCGATATGCTGCTGGTGTGCAACGATCGGCAGGGGGCGATCGAGGTGCTGGCCGCGCTGGAGCAGGAACCGCCCACGCCTGCCAGCACTGCACCCCTGGCCCGGATGCGCGCCCGGCGCCGGCCCAGCTGGGCAGCGCTCGAACGCAGTGACCGGCGTGCCGCTATCGTGGCGGCGCTGGCCGAGCTGTAGCCGCGCGGAATGGGTAGCGGCGCGGCGATCACGCTGGCCGACAGGGGCGGTGCCGGCGGACGCTATGCCCAGGGCGACACGAGTGCTGACCGTCGCCTTGAGCGCCTGATGTGATCGCCGGTTGGGAGATTCCCCCGGAGTGGGGACTGGGCGGACTGGTGCTCAGTGCCTTCCTGTCCTCGACCCTGTTGCCTGGCAGCTCCGAACTGGTGCTTTTGCTGCTCGCTCGGCAGGGCAGTTGGCAGCCGCAGACGCTGCTGTGGATCGCGGCGTTGGCCAATACCTTGGGTGCCATGACCACCTATGGAGTTGGCCGGTTGGCTGCAGTCGGGGTTCGTGGCACTGGGCACATCGACCCGGATGCCCGCGCCCTGGCGCGGCTGCGGCGCTGGGGCTATCCGGCGCTGCTGCTGTCCTGGGTCCCGCTGATCGGCGATGCGCTCTGCCTGGCAGCGGGCTGGCTGCGGCTGCGCTGGCTCCCCGTCGCGGCACTGTTGTGGGCAGGCAAGTTCGCCCGCTACGGAGTGCTGCTGTGGCTGGTGCAATGAATCTGCGGGGCAAACCTGGGGACGGCCGGGGAGGCGCGCGTGCCGGTGGCTGGTCGCGGCTGGCGCTGTGCTATTGGCTGCTGGTGGCGACGGTCGCGGCCGGCTTGGTGTGGGTTTATTTCGCCTACGGCTATCGCGGCGATCAGCTGCGCCCCGCGCCCTTTGCCTATCCGCAAGGGCGGGGCGTGGCAGCGTGCGGCGCGGGGCGCGGGGCGCGCGCCGATCACACCGCCCGCCGGACTGCGGCCGGCATCCATTTCAACGTCACCACGCCGGCCAACTA